>JBIPMR010000621.1:0-3315 GCA_044369025.1 Luteolibacter sp. | reverse complement strand
CCCGCCATTTCAGGCCCATCACGATCAAACTCACCACGCTGATGATGATGACCTGCAGGATGTCCGCATCGGAGATGCCGAGGATGTTGCCGAAGATGATGGTTTTCAAATCCACGCGCGCCGGGGAGATCGAGATCAGCAGCAGGCCGAGCGCGAAGAAGGTGGTGAAGACGATGCCGATGGTCGCATCCTCGCGGATCCGGCTTTGGCTCTTGATCACCGCCATCGCGCCCGCGGCTAACAGGCCGGCGATGAAGGCGCCCAGCGCGAACGGCAGGCCGGCCATGTAAGCGATGGCCACGCCCGGCACCACCGCGTGGGAGAGCGCGTCGCCCATCAGCGACCAACCTTTGAGCGTGATGAACGATGATAGAAACCCGCACACCCCGCCGATCAGCGCGCTCACCCAGATGGCGCGCAGCATGTAATCGTAGTGCAGGGGCGTGGTGAGGTAGTCCAGCATCACTCGTTTTCCTCGCGCTGTTTGACGATGTCCTCCCGGCCTTGGCGGTCCTTGTATTCGAGGTGCCCGTCCTTACCGAAAACCAACGGGCGCTCGTCGTCGCTTAGAACGCGGACTTGGCGGCCATCGTGGTCCTGGATGGTCGATTGATCGAACTGGAACTGGCGGAGCACGCCGCCGAAGGCGAGCGCCAGGTTTTGCTCGGTGAAGACCTCGGCGGTGGCTCCGTAGGCGAGTACGGTGCGGTTGATGAGCACCACCTGATCGCAAAATTCGGGCACGCTGCCGAGGTTGTGGGTGGAGACGAGGATGATGCAGCCGGCGTCCCGCAGCTCGCGCAGCAGGTTGATGATCGCCTCCTCGGTGTTCACGTCCACGCCGGTGAACGGCTCGTCTAACATGATCACGCGTCCGCCCTGGGCGAGCGCGCGGGCGAGGAAAACGCGTTTTTTCTGGCCGCCGCTGAGCTCACCGATCTGCCGGTCCCGGAACTCCCACATCGAGACGCGGCGCAGGCTGTCCTCGACGGCGGCCTTGTCCGCGGCGCGCGGGATGCGCAGGAAATTCATGGCGCCATAGCGGCCCATCATCGTCACGTCGCGGACGCTGACGGGGAACTGCCAATCGACCTCCTCCGCCTGCGGCACATACGCGACGAGATTCTGTTTGAGCACCTCGCGCACCGTCTGGCCGTTGATTCTAACCTTTCCCTCGATGGGCTCGACAAAGCCCATGATGCTCTTGAACAGCGTGGACTTGCCGCTGCCGTTGATGCCGACCAGTGCGCAAATCGTGCCGCCTGATAGATGGAAGGTCGCGTGGTTGAGCGCGCGGTGGCCATTCGAATAGGCCACCGAGACGGATTCCACATCGAGCGTGAGCGGCTTCATTTTCCTTGGGTGAAACCCTTCACCAGGGTCTCGGCGTTGGCTTCGAGCAATTTCAAAAACGTGGGCGCGGGGCCATCTTCGTCGGTGAGCGAATCGACGTAAAGCACGCCGCCGTAGTGCGCGCCGGTTTCCTTGGCGACCTGGCGCGCGGGTTTGTCACTGACGGTGCTTTCGGAATAGATCACGGGGATTTTGTGAGCGCGGACTTGGTCGATGACTTTCTGGACCTGTTGGGGTGTGCCTTGGGCATCGGCGTTGATCGGCCAGAGGTAGAGCGGTTTCAAATCGTAGTTCGCGCAGAGGTAGGAGAACGCGCCCTCGCTGCTCACCAACCAGCGTTGCGGCTCGGGGATGACGGAGAGTTTTTGGCGGACCGGTTCGTCGAGCGCCTGGATTTTGGCGACGTAGGCGGCGGCGTTCGCGTTGTAGGCCGCCTCGTTGACGGGGTCCATTTTGACCAGCGCCTTGCGGATGTTTTCCACATAGATCACGGCGTTGGCGGGCGACATCCAGGCGTGGGGATTCGGCTTGCCGCTGTAAGGCCCCTCGCTGATGCCCATCGGGGTGATCCCTTCGGTTAGAATGGCGCCGGGCACGTCCTTGACGTTTTGGAAAAACTTCTTGAACCACAATTCAAGGTTCATGCCATTCCAGAGGACCAGATCGGCGCGTTGGGCTTTGACGATGTCCTTGGGGGTGGGTTCGTAGCCGTGGATTTCCGCGCCGGGCTTGGTGATGGATTCGACCACCGCGGCATCGCCCGCGATCTCGCGCGCCATGTCGGCGATGATGGTGAAACTGGTGACCACCCGCTTTTTCCCGGCGTCGGCGGGATTCGGAGCCTCGCCGCAACCGGCGAGCAGTGCGGCGCTGACGGTGGCTGCCAACCGCAGAAAAATCCTGCGGTTCCTCAAAAACGATGGACTGGAAGTCACCGCGAAAAGTTGAACCGCGGAATTGTTCATTGCAACGTAGAATTTTAGAGGAGGCTAAGTTTTGCCGCCGGTGGCGGCGGGATCATCCGCCAGCGGCAGAAGGCGGAGCAAGTGGAGTGTGTCGGTAAGATGCGGCAAATCTGCCTGGCATTGAATGAATATCATGCGGAAAACGGCACGGACGCCGCGCCTTTTCCCACCGATTTGAAGCAGTTGGACACGCTCGGCATCACGACCAACATCGACGAGCTGCTCAAGGTTTCCCGCGGCAGTTCGGACGGGTGGCTTTACGATCCGAATGCCGAGCCGAAGAATCCTTCCGCCACTTTGTTGATCGCGCCGGTGATCGGAAAACAAGCTGCCGTGCTGACGGTCGATCTGGCCGTGCAATCGTTGCCACAGGCACGAGCGTTGGAATTGGAGAATGCCGCAGGTGGGCCGGTTCTGAGGGTGCCGGTGACGGTTCGGTGAAGGGGCGTTAGGCTTGGCGGTTGGAAACCGCCGCCACGGGCGGGATTCGCTGTGTCACGGAGTGACACCCTGATCTTTATCCACATTTCCCGCCTTCCCGGAGGAATCTTCGGTCCCAACGGGACCTTTCATCGCAGCCCGGCACGCGGTGCCGGGTGGTTGGCAGGGGCATGGATTCCGTCCTGTAAGAACGGTTCATGCAATCGGCGCCGACGGGAATTGGTGGCGACGGCTTCGGACATGCGCAATCTCTCCCGCATGAGGCGTCCCTGCAGGACCCGCGGATTCCCAGAAATGCCCACCCGGCAATGCGTGCCGGGCTTTGATGATCCGTCCCGTGGGGACGAAGAGCGGGATTTGGAGAATGCCGCGGGTGGGCCGGCTTTGAGGGTGCCGGTGACGGTTCGGTGAGGGGGCGTTGGGCTTGGCAGTTGGAAACCGCCGCCACGGGCGGAGGTTAGACCGGGACTTTGTCGAGGCCGAAGGCGTCGTGGACGGCGCGGGCGGCGTCTTCGATGCGCGGCTCGTCGACGGTGACGGCGATCTTGATTTCCGA
>JBIPMR010000620.1:0-3321 GCA_044369025.1 Luteolibacter sp. | reverse complement strand
CGGTGTCGCCTTCCTTCCACTGATAGATCGTGTTGCGCGGGACATCGGAAAATAACAGGCGCTTTTCCTTCTCGTCCCACACCGGGCCCTCCGCCCAGTCGAAGCCGGTGCACAGGGTTTCGATTTTCGCCTGGGGATCGAGGATCGCATCGAGCGCGGGATCGAGGCGTTCGATGGTTTCCTGGGCGGACGCGACGGCGGTGAGGAGGGTGAGCAGGGCGAGGGTTTTCATGAGAGTCCGCCAGGAGATGCAACGGCGGAGCTGCGCTGGCAAGCCCGTCTTCGGGAAATTTCGGCGATCAGCGATAACGGCCCGGTCGGTAATATCGATTGGTTTGCCAAACGAGACTATCCGGGTCATCTTACTGCGGCCAGTCCGGAGAATTGCATGCCGAACCGACTTTCCAAATTTACCAGCCTGCTCAAACAACCGGGTGAGATCCAGGTTACGGAGTGGGATTTCATGGATCTGCTGCACAAGGATGTCAGCGGGCCACGTCCGAGCGCGGAGGAAATGCAGGCGCTGATCGTCCGGCTGAAAAATTTCCTTCAATACGTCGCCGTGCAGCTTATCAGCGAGCCGGGCCATGCGCAGATCAAGGTTCAGGAAATCGCGCCCAAGGTGCTGCGTTTCAGACTGGTGTTGGTGAAAAGGGACGTGGCGTTGCTGGTCGGCCGTGAAGGCTTCACCGCCTCCGCGGTCCGCAGCATTTTAAAGGCCGCCGCCGGAATGTGGGGAGTGCACACCTTGTTGGTGATCCATTCCCACGAAGACGAAATGACCTTCCGCGATGGCGGCCAGCGCGGAGATCTTGAGTGAGGCGGCCTCAAGCGAGGCGTTTCATCACCGCGGCGGATAACAATTTCCCGTCCGCGCGGCCTTCGGCGAGTTCCTGCGCGCGCTTCATCACCTTGCCCATGTCGGCCTTGCCGGTGGCGCCGGTGTCGGTGACGGCTTCTTCGATGATCGCCAACAGTTGCTCATCGGTCAGCGCGGCGGGCAGATAGCGCGAGAGAATTTCGATTTCCGCTTTTTCGGTGACCACCAGTTCGGGGCGGCCGGCTTTTTCAAACTGTTCGCACGAGTCGAGGCGCTGCTTGATTTGTTTGCGCACCAGGGCCAGCACCTCGGACTCCTCGAGTGCCGTGCCGAGGCCGCCTTTTTCGATGGCGGCGTTGGTCAGGGCGGTTTTCAAGGCGCGCAAGGCGTTGAGGGCGGTCGCGTCTTTCGCCCTCATGGCGGTTTTGATGTCTTCGGGAATGCGGGTGGCGGTGTCGCTCATGCCGGTTTGGTATCACGGGCCGGGGAGCGATGCCAACCGGTAAAACGTGCCATCCTGTCCCTCCGCATTTGTGGTCGATTGCTGTGCGCGATTTATCGTCCGATCCGATTGCTCTTGTGAGGCACCCCGAAATTCCGCTTGAGTCTCAAGGTGAGGCTCCGGGAAAGTTCCGGTTAAAACCATGTTATTTTTCGTTCCAAAGGAAAATTGTCCGCTAGAAACCCGCGTCGCGCTGGTTCCTGCGGCCGCCGCCAAGCTGGTCAAACTCGGCGCGCAAGTCGGCATCGAATCCGGTGCCGGAATGGCCGCCGGCCACCCCGATGCCGAATACCAAGCCGCCGGGGCATCGATCGTTTCCCACCGAATCAGCGCCCTCGGCGCGGCGGACTTCGTGCTGCGCGTGCTGCCCGCCGGGCTCGATGAAATCCGGCTCCAGAAGCCCGGCTCGCTGGCGGCCGGCTTGATGGAGCCGTTCGCATCCCCCGAGCTCATCGAAGCCTACGCCGCCGCCGGGGTCACCACCTTATGCAGCGAGCTGATCCCGCGCTCCACCATTGCGCAGAAAATGGACGTGCTCAGCAGCCAGGCGAATCTGGCAGGCTACGTTTCCGTCCTCACCGCCGCCAGCCAACTCGACTCCATCCTGCCGATGATGATGACGCCCGCGGGCACCATTTCCCCGGCGAAGGTGTTCATCATCGGTGTCGGTGTGGCGGGATTGCAGGCCATTGCCACCGCCCGCCGCCTCGGGGCCCGCGTCGAGGCCTTCGACACCCGTCCGGTGGTGGAGGAGCAGGTGAAATCGCTGGGCGCGAAATTTGTCAAAATCGACATCGGCGAGGTCGGCCAGACCGAGCAGGGCTACGCCAAGGAACTCACGCCGGAACAGGTGAAACTCCAACGCGACGGCATGGCGAAAGTCTGCGCCGCCTGCGACATCGTCATCACCACCGCCAAGGTGTTCGGCCGCAAGGCCCCCATCCTGCTCACCCGCGAAATGATCTCCGGCATGCGTCCCGGCAGCATCATCGTGGATCTCGCCGCCGAGGGTGGCGGCAACGTCGAAGGCACCGTCGCCGACCAGGAAATCGTCACGGAAAACGGTGTCCGCATCATCGGCTGGAGCGCGCTTGAGCGCCGGGTGCCGCGCCATGCCAGCCAGATGTTCGCCGCCAACATGGTCAACCTCATCGAACACTTCTGGGACGCCGAAGCCAAAACTTTTCTCCTGAAAACGGAGGATGAAATCATCAAAGGCTGCATGCTCACCCACGCTGGCAAGGTCGTCCACGAACGTTTCCAGAAAATCTAACCCACGAATCCCCATGGAACTCGCCCCGCTGCTGTTACTTCTTTTCGCCTTCACGCTTGCGATCTTCCTCGGCTTCGAGCTGATCGCGAAAGTGCCCTCGCAATTGCACACGCCGCTGATGAGCGGCTCCAACGCGATTTCCGGGATCACCATCGTCGGCGCTTTGCTGGCCCTCAACATCGGCGAGTCGCCCACCGCGAAATGGCTCGGATTCGCGGCGGTGGTGCTCGCCACCATCAACGTCGTCGGCGGCTACATGGTCACCGACCGGATGCTCGGCATGTTCAAAAAAAAGGGTGATTCCACCAAGGGGGGGCCGAAAGCATGAACGCCGTCCTCATCAATCTGCTCTACATCATTTCCTCGATCCTGTTCATCTTCGGGATCAAAATGTTAGGCTCCGCCGACACCGCGCGCCGCGGCAACCGCCTCTCGTCGGTCGGTATGTTGTTAGCCGTGGTCGCGACGCTGCTCTACCTCGGCCTCGACTGGTGGATGGTCGCCGGCGGCATCGCGCTCGGCGCGGTCATCGGCGGGATTGCCGCCTACCGCGTGCAAATGACCGGCATGCCGGAAATGGTCGCGTTGTTCAACGGCTTCGGCGGGCTCGCCTCGTTGCTCGTCGGCGCGGCGGAGTATGTGAAACTCCGCGACAACGGCGTCATCCACTATCTGAAACTGTTGGAAGGACAAAGCGGTGTGACCGTCCCCGGTTGGTTTGTGGTG
>JBIPMR010000619.1:0-3323 GCA_044369025.1 Luteolibacter sp. | reverse complement strand
GAGCATCGCGCCGTCGAAATTCATGCCCACCACGTGGGCATCCGCTCTCGCCGAGGTCGCCACCCAGATCAAAGCACGCCCCGCTGGAGAAATCGCGATCATCGCCTCGGGCCGCATGACCAACGAGGAGCTCTTCCTCACCCGCGCGCTCGCTGCGGAAATCGGTAGCAGCCAGCTTTCGCTTGTGCCGCGTTTGGGCGATTCGGATGATTTGCTCGTCGCCGCGGACCGCAACCCGAACACCACCGGCGCGAAACTGATTCTCGAAACCGAAGATCCTTACGCCAAACTCGACGCCATCCGCGAAGGCGTGCGTTCGGGATCGATCAAGGCCCTGCTCGTGTTCGGCGAAGACCTGATCACCGGTGCCGGCTTTACCGCCGAGGATTTGAAAAACCTCGATTTCCTGCTCCAGACCAGCGTGCTCGCCAACCCCACCGCGGACATGGCGCAACTGGTCCTCCCCACCGCCGCCTTCGCCGAAAAGCGCGGTTCGATGGTCAATCTATCCGGCCGCCTGCAGCGCCTCAACCGCGCCGTCGAACTCCCCGGCCAGGCCCGCGACGATTGGGAGGTCCTGCGGGATTTGCGGCTCGCCATTTCCGGCGGCAAAAACGAGACCCACCACATCGAGGACATTTTCAAGGCCATCGCCGCGAGCGTCCCCGCTTTGAGCGGACTCAACCTCTCGAAAATCGGCCATCAAGGCACGCCCATCGCCGATACCGGCTACCAGATTCCCCTCCTTGCCAACGAGCGCGCCCGCAAGGCAGCGGGCTTGATTAATGGTTGATTTCCCCTTCTCTAACTTTCCATGGACCTTCTCATCCAGCTCGCCATCATCATTGTCAAAATCATCGCGCTCACGTTCATCGTGGTGCTGCCGCTGGTTCCGGTATCGGTCTACTTCGAGCGGCGGTTTTCGGCGATCATCCAGGACCGCGTCGGCCCGAACCGGGTCGGGATTCCACTCACGCTGTTAGGATTCAAGAAGGACTTCCACTTCTTCGGTCTCGTCCAGCCGATGGCCGATGGTTTGAAACTTTTCCTCAAGGAAGATTTTACCCCCGACCACGTGCGCAAGGCGTTCTACTGGCTGGCCCCCGCTCTCACGGTGGTGCCGGCGCTGATCACCGTGTGTGTGGTGCCCTTCGGCTCGCCCATCAGCATTTTCGGCCACGTCGAGAAACTGGTGATCGCGGATATCGACATCGGGCCGCTGTTTATTTTCTCGGTGGCTTCTCTATCGGTTTATGGCATCACCCTCGCCGGTTGGTCCTCCAACTCGAAGTTCCCTTTCATCGGCGGCGTGCGTTCGACGGCCCAGATGATTTCCTACGAAATCGCGCTCGGTCTCTCGATCATCCCGGTGCTGATGTTCTACGGCGACCTCAACCTCAGCAAGATCGTCCAATACCAGGCTGACCACGGTTGGCTGCTGCTGCCGTTGTGGAAAAACGGCACGCTTTCCCTGCCCGATCTCAACACCGCGCTGTTCTGGATCCCGGCGATGATCGCTTTCCTGATTTTCACCGTCTCGATCTTCGCGGAAACCAACCGCATGCCCTTCGACCTTCCCGAGTGCGAAACCGAACTCGTCGGCGGCTATCACACCGAATACTCCTCGATGAAATTCGCGATGTTTTTCATGGGCGAATACGCCGCGATGGTCATCGGCTCGGCGCTGATCATCACGCTGTTCCTCGGCGGTTGGTCGATCGGCTTCGGCCTGGACGCCTACGTCGCGAAGTGGGAAATCTTCGGCATCGGCATCGGCGGATTCATTCACATGGGCTGCTTCATGACCAAGCTGATCGGCTTCATCCTGTTCTTCATCCTGGTGCGCTGGACGGTGCCCCGGTTCCGTTATGACCAGTTGATGAAACTCGGCTGGGTGGTGTTTTTCGAAGCCGCGCTGATCAATGTGTTCCTCGCCGCCCTGATCCTCGCCGCACCCGAACTCACGGCACTCATCATCGCGATTGGTGCGCTGCTGCTGATCGCGGTCACCGCCGCCGTCATCTGGGTGGCGAAAGTTTCCGAGGAGACCCCGAAAGTTCTCCGTGCCTGATCCAGGATCACAAATTTCAAATTTCAAATCCCCAATGGCTGTCATCAAACTCCAACGCCCGAAGCTCAATTTCGGCGAGAAAATCTACTTCGGAGCCCTGATCAAAGGGTTCTTCCTCACCATGTCCCACGCCCTCCGGACGCTGCGGGGCAAATCTGTTGGAGCCGATGAGCTCGCCTCCTCCGGCCTCGGAGTCACCATGCAGTTCCCCGAGCAACGCTGGGACGAACACCTTCCCGAATACTACCGCGGCGCTCCCGCGCTCGTCACCGACGAACAAGGCCGCGAACGCTGCGTTTCCTGCCAACTCTGCGAGTTCATCTGCCCGCCGAAAGCAATCAAGATCACCCCGGGCGAAATCCCCTCCGGCGACCCGTGGGCCAAGGTGGAGAAGCGCCCGCTCGAATTCGAAATCGACATGATCCGCTGCATCTACTGCGGCATGTGCGAGGAAGTCTGCCCCGAGCAGGCCATCTATCTGCGCAAGGACTATCTCATCACCGGCCTCAAACGCGCCGACATGGTTCACGATAAAAAGCGCCTCTACGAAATCGGCGGCACCCGCGTCGGCCTTGTTAACAAGTGGAATGAACTCAAATAAGTTTGCGAGTTTTCAATGTTCAGTTTTCAGCAAGAAACTGGGCCACCTGAAAACTTCAAACTGAACACTAGCAACTTTCTTATGCCCTCCTACCTTTTCTGGCTCTTCTCCACCTTGATGCTCATCGGCGGCGTCGCGGTGATCGCCTTCCGCAATCCGGTTTCCAGCGCACTCTCCGTGGTCACCTGCTTCGTCGGGCTCGCCGGCCTCTTCATCGGCCTGAGCGCGTTCTTCGTCGGCGTGATCCAAATCCTGGTCTACACCGGCGCGGTGATGGTGTTGTTCCTGTTCATCATCATGCTGCTCGACCTCAAGGATGAGGAAAACCGCAGCAAGCGGATCGCCCCCGTCGCCGCCGGCCTCACCCTGGTCGTCGCTTTCGTCATCCAGCTCATCGGCATCCTCTCCCGCTCGCCTAACAAACCCGCGCCGCTGCTCGATGAAGCCACGCTCAAGGCCGCCGCCAGCGGCTACGACGGCAAAATCGCCGAATCCCTGACCCTCGGCAAACTCCCCGACGTCCATCTCATCGGCCACACGCTTTTCACCCAATACAATCTGCCGCTCCAGATCCTCGGCGTGCTCCTGCTCGTCGCCACCGTCGGCGTCGTCGTCCTCTCGAAAAAACAAGCGGATTAAAGTTAAACGTTA
>JBIPMR010000618.1:0-3331 GCA_044369025.1 Luteolibacter sp. | reverse complement strand
GACGCCACCGAGACCTTCGGCCTGACGATCAAGGAAAAGCTGCCGGCGAGCGTGCGCTTCGAGTTCTACGCCATCACCGGCAAGGTTTACACCATCGAGAGCACGCTGGACATGAAGACCTGGACGCGGGTGCCGTTTGCGGTCGGTGCTCCCGGCACCGGCGCCAGCGGCTATCAGGCCTCGGATGTGGGGATCGTTTCCGCCTTCACCGCGCCGCGTTCCGGCACCTCAGAATTCTACCGCCTTTCCGTCCGATGAAAATGCTGCGCGTCGCCCTTTCTTTGCTGCTCCTCAGTCCGTTGGCCCACGCCCAGTGGAAAACCACGACGTATGCCCTCAAAGGGGGGTGGAATGCGATCTATCTCAACGGCGATGCCCCGCCGACCGCCGTGGAGGATCTTTTCCCCGCCGCGGTGATCGAGGTCTGGCGCTGGAATCCCAATCCCGACCAGGTCCAGTTTACCGAATCGCCGTTGATCCCCTCCGCCGGGACGGCCGAGTGGAGCGTTTGGCGGCGCGGGCTGCCGGCGGAAAGCTCGCTGACCCAACTGATCGGCCAGTCCGCCTACCTGGTGAGATGCAGCGGCACGGCGGCCAACTCCTATGCCGTGCCATTGAAGCTGACGCCCAGCCCACCGGCGAATTCCTGGGTGCGCAACGGGGCGAATCTGCTCGGTTTCCCGACCCTCAAAAGCGGTTCCAGTTACCCGACGATGTCGGCCTACTTCGCGACCTTTCCGGCTGCGATTGCGGCGGGCAGTAAAGTTTACAAATACGTCGGCGGCGAGCTCGGCGCGGGCAATCCGCTGCAGGTGTTTTCTCCGAACAGCGAGCGCTTGGACGCCACCCAGGCTTACTGGTTCTCGGCGGAGGTCGCGGGAAATTTCGTGGCCCCTGTGGAGATCAGTCCGGCCACCGCGGACGGCATCAGCTTCGGCCGCAGTGGCTCGGCCGTCACCGTGCGCATCCGCAACCGGTCGGCCGCGGCGGTGACCCTGACCTTCACCCCGGAGGCCAGCGAGGCGGCCCCTGCGGGCCAGACGGCGGTGGCCGGGATGGTGCCGCTCACCCGCCGCAGCTTCAACGCGGTTTCCCTGCAATGGACCGAGACGGCGTTTGCCTCTTCCTTCACCGAGGCCATCGGGCCGCAGGGCTCGCTGGAGCTGAGTTTCGGGATCAACCGGGCTGCCAGTGCCATGACTGCCGCTGCGGCGGATGCCCTTTTCGCCTCGTTGGTGCGCGTCACCGACAGCGGCAATCTGATGGACGTCTCGATCCCCGCCACCGCCCGGAAGTCTTCGCTGGCAGGCCTATGGATTGGCGACGTCAGCCTGACGAATGTCTCCAACAAGGTCTCCAACGCCGCCCAGGCAAGCGCCGCCCTGAGTGACGGCGCGGTGAGCGCCCTGAACGTCATCGGTTCCGGTGGCTTTGGTTATACCAGCCCGCCGCTCGTGACGATTGCCGCGCCGCATTCCAATGGCAACCTCACCGCCACGGCCAGCGCCGCAGTGAACGGCGCGGGGGGCGTGAGTGCCCTCAACGTGCTCACCCGGGGAAATAACTACGCCAGCGCGCCGGACGTCATCATTTCGGCTCCTCCGCCGAGCGTGAATGCTAGCGCGGAGTCCACCACGGGCGGCGGTGGCGTCGCCAGCGTCACGGCAGTCATCGCGGGGACGAATTATACCACGCCACCCGCCGTAACGATCGAAGCCCCACCGCCATCCGTGCAAGCCACCGCAGTCGCCAGCGTCGCCGCTGGCGGAGTCGCGGGGATTGTTAGAGGTGAAGGCGGCGGCTACTATCCGAGCGTGCCGGCTGTCACGATCGCCGCACCGCCTGCCAGTGTCACCGCCACCGCGAGTGCCGGCACCCCGACTGCGGCGGGCGAGATTTCCACGGTCTCGGTGGTGGGGGGCGGAAGTTATTATAGCACCCCGCCAACGGTGACGTTCTCGGCGCCTACGCGAGTCACCGCCACCGCCACCTCCGTCGTCAGTGGTGGCTCGGTGAGCTCCATCACCAAAACCAGTCCCGGGGGATACTATTCATCCTCGAGCTCGCCCACGGTCACGCTCGCAGCACCGCCGGCGAGTGTGGTGGCGCTGGGCACCGCCGTGCGGGATGGCACGACCAACAAGATCACCTCCGTCACCGTCACGCGGGCCGGCGGCTATTACACCACCGCGCCGACCGTGAGCTTCTCCGGCAGCGGCGGTGCAACGGCCACCGCGATCATTGCCAATGGCGTGGTGACCGGAGTCACGATTACGAAGGGTGGGGACTACACGAGCACCCCCACGGTGACCTTCAGCGCGCCACCGGCCGCGGTAACGGCAACGGCGACCGCCGGAGGATGGTCGGAGGGCGGAATCAACAGCTACACCATCGTCAATCCAGGAACTGGATATTTTACCGCACCCACCGTCACGGTGGCGGCCGCCCCGGTGGGAACGCCGCCCACCGCCACCGCCAGCCTGGTGAATGGAGCGGTGTCGCAGATCACCGTCAATACCGGAGGAAGCGGCTATCTCACCGCGCCCGCCGTGACCCTCGCCGCGCCGCCTGCCGGTGTCCAGGCGACGGCAAGCGCGGTCCTCTCGCAAGGGAAGGCTTGGACCTACACGGTCACCAATCCGGGCAGCGGCTACCCGGTCGCACCCACCGTCACCGTCGGCGCTCCGCCCAACGCGGTGCAAGCCACCGCCAGTGCCACGCTCTCGGCGGGCGGGGTGGCGAGCTACACCGTGACCAACCCCGGCATGGGCTACCGGCATCTCACGGACCTGCCCTACCCGCTGGTGACCGTGGCGGCCCCGCCGGATCCGGTGAACGCCTCTGCCACGGCGCTTCTCAGCAACGGAGCGGTTTCGGCCTTGTCGATTCGAGATGCTGGAACCGGCTACACCTCGGTGCCCACCATCACGATTGCCCCGCCACCGGCAAACAGCCAGGCGACAGCCATGGCCGTGGTGGAAAATGGTTCGGTCACGGGTTTCACCCTGACGGGTGGTGGCAGTGGCTACCAACAGACTCCAACGGTCACCATCGCGCCCCCGCCGCCGCAGTCCGGCACGGCCACGGCGAGTCGTTTCATGCTGCGCACCCTGCTCCATCTGTCGGATGGCGGAGTTGCCAGTCTGTTGCCGCAGGTTTTCACCGGGCAATTGGCGGTCGCTCCGCATGACGTGGGGCTGTCTTTCCGCGAGGCCGCCCTCAAGCAGGACAGCCTGGCCAGTGCGCAACGTTACTCCGCGGCGCACCTGCCGCTCGATCAACCGATCACCAGCGGCTCGGGGAGTGTGGCCATCGGGGATGTTCTCACCCG
>JBIPMR010000069.1:0-10206 GCA_044369025.1 Luteolibacter sp. | reverse complement strand
CCGCGAAGGCTTCGCCCCGCCACACATCGGGTAGGGTCTGCTTCACGTTCTTCGGGGAGCACCTGCGCCACCGCAGGTGGTTTTCGGCGCCCTCGCCGAAAACAGCGTCGGCTTCCGTTCGACCCTGTCTTTGGCGAGGGCGCCAAAGACAACACGCGAGGCGCGTGTGCTCCCCTCCAAGATTCCACGGCCCCCATCACCCCACCGGCGCTTTCCAGACCAGGCGCACCGCATCCAGCCTCACCCGGGCGTTCTCAATCGCCCCGGTTAGATCCTCCATCCGTCCCTCCAGCAACCCGATATCCCCCGGGTGAATGTGGTCGTTGATCTCGGCCAGATCGCGCAGCCGGGTGATCTCCGCAGCCATCTGCGCCCGCATCGCCGCCATCGCGCCATCGATCACGCCCCGGCTTCCCTCGCCGCCCAGCACGCGCACCTTTTCCAACATCTCCGGCAGCAGCTTGCGCTTCACCGCCTCGTTCTTGAGCAACCCCGCGGCATCGCCCTTGCGCAGCCGCGCCTTGGGGAAAACCGGATCCCGCGTGTGATCGCCGCCCTTGTGGTCGACCACCACCCGCAGCGGCGTCGGCGGCAGGAACCGCTCCACATGCAGCGCGGCCGGCGCCACACACTCGACCACCAGCCACGCTTCCAACAGAATGGTTTTTTCGCCTGGCGCGTCCCACACCGCGAACGACGCGTTGCCCGCCTCCGAGCCTAACATCCAATCCAGCGCACCCCGCACCATCGGATGGTCCCACGTGAGAAACGCCTCCTGCTCGCGCTCCAACGCCCGCTGCCGGTCCAAGGATACCGTCATCCCCTCATGCGGCAGCGCCGGAAACGCGTCCGATTTCAAATTCCCCGGCAGCAGGAAATACCGCCGCTGCCCCAGCTCCTCGATGTGCAGCCCGGCATGCTCGAACAAGCGCAGCAGGAAATCCTCGAACTCCGCGCTCTCATCCCACTCGCGGATCCGCTCCACCAGCCAGGCGGATCGCTCCGGCCGATGCGAGCTGCGCTCCAGCAATCGATCCTGCCCGTGCGCCAGCCGCTCCGAGATCCGCTGCCGGCAGATCACAGTTTTCGCGATCAATCCGTCCACCAGCTCCGGTTCCGATAGAGCCTCGTCCAGATCCCACTCCAGCTCACGCTGGATCTCCGCCGCTCCCGGCGGGCTCGCGCGGAACGCATCCAGCCCTTCGTCCAACCACCGCACGCGCACCTCCTCCTCGCCGCCGGGAAGGTAGGGCACATGCACTTGGATCGTCCCGCGCTGGCCGATCCGGTCGAGCCGTCCGAGCCGTTGCTCTAACAAATCCACATCTTCCGGCAGATCGAACAACACCAGATGCCGGGCGAACTGGAAATTCCGCCCCTCGCTGCCGATTTCCGAGCACACCAGCACCCGCGCGCCCTCCTGCTCCGCGAAAAACGCCGCGTTGCGGTCGCGCTGGAGCAGCGAGAGATCCTCATGGAAAAGCGCGCCCACCACCCCGGTGGCGTCGCGCAACGATTCCAACACCTCCTCCGCCAGCTCGCGGGTGCGGGTGATGACCAGGACTTTCTCGCCGCCCAGACTCCCTAACAAACCCGCCAGCCATTCCAGCTTGTCCGCCACCGGGGCCAACCTCGGCTCGCGTTTCGGGAAGCCGCCGAGTTTCGCCCGCGTGTTCCGGAACATCACCCGCCCGACTCCGAAGCTGTCTAGCAAATCGGCGACCAACCGCTCGCGCGCACCCGCTTTGCCATCGATCAAATCCCGCGCGCCGCTCTCCAACCGCGCGCGCCCGGCGACAAACCGCTCCAGCCGCTCATCCGCCGCGCCACCGGCGGCGAGCGCCTCGACGATGTCCGCAACCTCCTCATAGTGCTGCGTTTCCTCGCGGTATTTTTCCAAATCCGAGTGCCGCTCCGGGTCCAGCAATTGCAGCCGGGCGAAATGCCCCTCCGGCCCGAGTTGCTGCGGCGTCGCCGTGAGAAGCAGCAGCCCGCCGGTCACACCTGCCAGTTCACGCACCATTTCATAAGCCGGCCCCGGCGCGCCGGGCGACCATTCGAGGTGATGCGCCTCGTCCACCACCAGCAGGTCCCACCCCGCCTCGCGCGCCTGGCGGGCGCGGGCCTCGTTGCCTGCTAGAAAATCGACCGCCGCCAGCACCCATTGGCTGTCGAGAAACGGATTCGCCTCCGGATCGCCATACTCGATGGCTTCGCAGCGCTCCTCGTCGAAGATGCTGAAGGACAGCTGGAACCGCCGCAGCAGCTCGACGAACCACTGGTGGACCAGCGGCTCCGGCACCAGAATCAGCACCCGCCCGGCACGGCCGGTTAGTATCAGCCGGTGCAGGATCAAACACGCCTCGATGGTTTTCCCCAAACCCACCTGGTCGGCTAACAAAACCCGCGGCCGCGGCCGGTTCGCCACCTCGTCCGCAATGAACAGCTGGTGCGGAATCAAATCCATGCGCGCGCCCGCCAGCCCGCGCACCGGCGAGCGGCGCATCGCCGCGCGGCGCTTGAGCGCCTCGGCCCGCAGGTCGAAATCCGCCGGCTCGTCCAGCTTGCCGCCGAACAAGCGGTCCTGTGGCTTGCTGAAACTGATGGACGCTGACAAATCCGCCTCCCGCGTCTCGCCGGCAGCCGTCAGATAGACCAGCAGCCCGTTTTCCTCGCGCACCTGCTCCACCGTCAGCTCCGCACCCGAGTGCACCTTGATCCGGTCGCCGGGCGAGAACCTCACCCGCCGCAGCGGCGCGGTCCCGGTTGCGTAAATCCGCTTTTCACCCGCCGCCGGAAACTCCATCTCCACCCGCCCGTCACCCCACTTGCGGACCAGGCCGAGCCCGAGTTCCGGTTCGCTGTCGCTCACCCACCGTTGCCCGCAGGCCCATGTAATTTCCAACCCATTGATCCTTCGCGAGGAGTGCCCCGCCGCACAAGCCGCTTTTCGCCGAAATGGGCCCGCGAAGGGATCCGCTTCTTCAGGCGCATGCGGATCGTTTCCGAAGATGTCGGTTTCACCGGACGGGGGCTGCGCCGTTTTGGGAGGATCCGGAAGGTCGGGTGGCGGTTCTTCCCTCCAATTCGTCAGCTCGACAATGCCGCTCTCCCGGATCTGGCATCTCAACTTGGTGGAATCGATGAGGTATTTCAGGACGATGGCCAGCGGGATTTCCCGCACTTTCAGTTCATACCTGCTGCGCGATTGGCTGGCCGGGTCCCCACTGCTCAGGATATCAGGGCTTCGCCGTGTTCTGAAAACCTGCTAGCGCGGGCTCTGGATTCGCGGTCCAACAGAAAACCCCGCCGGCCCTTGGGGGGCGGCGGGGTTTTGAGGGTTGGGCTTGGCGGTTGGAAACCGCCGCCACTCGGGCTTACTTGGCGGCGCGGAGCGCTTCTTCCTTGGCCTTGGCCTTGGCGATGACGTCGTCGGAGACGTTTTTCGGACAAGGGGCGTAGTGGCTGAACTCCATGGAGAACTGGCCGCGGCCGGAGGTCATGGTGCGGAGGTCGCCGATGTAGCCGAACATGGCGGACAGCGGGGCCTCGGCCTTGACGCGGATACCGCCCGGAGTCGGTTCCTGGCCTTGGATGATGCCGCGGCGGCGGTTGAGGTCGCCGATCACGTCGCCGACTTTTTCTTCGGGGGCGAAGACGTCGAGTTTCATCATCGGTTCGAGGATCTGCGGGGCGCACTTGACCATGGTCTGGCGATACGCGGCCTTGGCGGCGATTTCGAAGGCGATGTTGCTGGAGTCCACGGCGTGGAAACCACCTTCGTTGAGGATGACTTTGAAGTCCAAGCAAGGGTAACCCGCAAGGGGTCCTTTATCGACGCAGGTTTTGAAGCCTTTTTCGACGGCGGGAATGAACTCTTTCGGGATGCTGCCGCCGGTGACCTTCGATTCGAAGATGAAGCCGGAGCCGGTTTCGCCGGGTTCGATGGTGTAGTCGATTTTCGCGAACTGACCGGAACCACCGGACTGCTTCTTGTGGGTGTAGCTGTCGTTGACCATCTTGGTGATGGTTTCGCGATAGGCGACCTGTGGCGCGCCGACAGTGACCTCGACCTTGTGGGTGCGCTTGAGGATGTCGATTTTGATGTCGAGGTGGAGCTCGCCCATGCCCTTGAGGATCATTTCGTTGGTTTCGTCGTCGGTTTCGACGCGGAACGAAGGATCTTCCTGGATCATCTTGCCGATGGCGTTGGCGAGCTTTTCCGCGTTGGCCTTGTCCTTCGGGGCGACGGCGATGGAAATGACAGGATCCGGGAAAACCATCGGCTCGAGGGTGGCCGGGTTTTTCTCGTCGCAGAGGGTGTGACCGGTCTGGACGTTCTTGAGGCCGACGATGGCGACGATGTCGCCGGCTTGCGCGGAGTCGATTTCCTTGCGGTCGTCGGCGTGCATTTCGACCATGCGGCTGATGCGCTCGGTCTTGCCGGTGAAGGAGTTGAGCACGGTGTCACCCTTTTTGATGGTGCCCGAATAGATGCGGGTGAAGGTGAGCGCGCCGAACTTGTCGTCCATGATTTTGAACGCCAGACCGCGGAAAGGAGCCGCTGGGTCGATGACGGCGAACTTGCCGGTGGGGGTGCCCTCGGCGTCCACTTCGGGGAGTGGCTTGACGTCGGTCGGGGAAGGGAGGTAGTCGACGACGGCGTCGAGCACGAGCTGGAGGCCCTTGTTTTTGAAGGAGGAACCGCAGTAGGTCGGGAAGAAGGCGAGGTCGATGGTGCCTTTGCGGATGCACTTTTTCACGTCATCGATCGAAGGTTCGGTGCCTTCGAGGTAGGCTTCCATGATGGCGTCGTCTTGTTCGACGGCGGTCTCGATGAGTTGGGCGCGGTATTCCTTGGCCTTCTCGAGCATGTCGGCGGGGACATCCTCGATTTTGAAATTTTCCGGTTGGCCGGATTCGTCCCAAATGTGGGCTTTCATGGTGAGCAAATCGACGACGCCGACGAACTCGGATTCGGTGCCGATCGGCAGGACCATGACGAGCGGGTGGGCGCCGAGGATCTTTTTGACCTGGGCGACGACGCGGTAGAAATCGGCGCCGATGCGGTCGAGCTTGTTGACGTAAATGACGCGGGCGACTTCGGAGTCGTTGGCGTAGCGCCAGTTGGTTTCCGATTGAGGCTCAACCCCGCCGGAACCGCAGAACACGCCGACACCGCCGTCGAGGACCTTGAGCGAGCGGTAAACTTCGATGGTGAAGTCGACGTGGCCCGGAGTGTCGATGACGTTGAATTGGTGATCTTTCCAGAAGCAGGTGGTGGCGGCGGACTGGATGGTGATGCCGCGCTCGGCCTCTTGTTCCATGAAGTCCATCGTCGATGCGCCATCGTGCACTTCTCCGATTTTGTGGATCTTGCCGGTGAGCTTGAGAATGCGTTCGGTGGTGGTCGTTTTGCCCGCATCAACGTGGGCGAAAATGCCGATGTTGCGGTATTTACTGAGGTCCTTCATATCGGATATTGGCTTCGGGTTGGCGGGCGACGGTTTCGCGCCGGGGGCGAATTCCTAGTCGAGAAGAGAAGTTTGGCAATCCTAGAGTCGGTTGCCCGGGCTTTTTCGTCGATGGGAACTTGTGGAAATGCCTCGTTTTCATCACCAAGGGCTCGCAACCCGTCCTTCAGACCGCGCCATCAGGCGGGACGGGTGATCCCGATGCCCAGCAGGCACACGTCGTCATCGAAGTGCTGGCCTTCGGAAAAGGCGAGGACGCTGGAGAGGATGCCGTCGAGCAGGGATTCGAGCGGGTCGTTGGATTTCAAGGCGATGATCTCCATCAGCCGGTCCTCGAAAAACGGTTCGCCGCTCTGGTTTTCCGCTTCGAGCACGCCGTCGGTGAAGAGCACGATCCGGTCGATGTCGGCCAGTGCGAGCTTGCGGGTCGGGTAGGTGGCGCCGTTGATCAAGCCGAGGCCCGGGCCTTTTTCGGCGCGCTCGCAGGCGATTTGGCGGACGCCGTTCCTGCCTGCGATGATCGGTCCGGGATGTCCCGCGCAGGCGTATTCGAAACTGCCGGCCGCCAGATCGATCACCCCGAAGAAGGCGGTGGCGAACATGGTGGTGCCGGCGCGGCGGAGGATCGCCGCCAGACCGTCGTTGAGGCCTTGGAGAAACAGGCCGGGCTCGGCGGTTTGCGCACGCTGCTTTTCCAACAGCCCGCGGAGCATCGCCACAATCAAGGCCGAGCGGACGCCATGGCCCATCACGTCGCAGATCAGCATGCCGTAACCGTAGTCGCCGATTTTGATCACTTCGAAAAAGTCGCCGGCCAGTCCCGAGATCGGGATGTAGCGGGCGCCAAAGCTGAGTTGGCATCGTGGATCCGCCGTTGACGCCGGGATGACCTCGCTGGCGAGCGCCTGCTGGATTTCCCGCGCGAGCAGGACTTCCTCCTCGTAAGCTTCGTTTTTCCGTCGCAATTCCAGGGCAAGGTCGGACGCCTCCCGCTCGGCCAGCACGAGGCGGGTGACGTCGCTGGAGACGCCGAAGGTGCCTTTGATCCGGCCATTTCGATCGCGCCACGGGAATTTCGAAGTGATGACCCAAGTCTCGGGAGCATGCTGCCACGTTTCATGCTCCAACAGATCGATGATCGGTTTGCCGGTTGCGATGATGGAGATTTCGTCGTCGTAGGCATTTTTCCAATGTTCGTATTGGAAAAAATCCCGGTCGTGCTTGCCGGTGAGTTCGCTGGAATCGGCGCAGCCCATGCGTTCGGCGGTGCCTTGGTTGGCCATCACGAATCTCGATTCGAGGTCTTTGAAATAGACCTTCAGCGGGACGTGATCGATCAGCTGCTTGAGCAGGTAGCGCTCCTCCTCCACCTCCGCCTCGGCGGCCTTGCGGCGGCTGATATCGATCATCGAACCGGCGATCCGCACCGCATGGCCATCACGGTTCCGGACGACGGTGCCGCGGATTCTGAGCCAGCGCAAGGTGCCGCCCCCGGTGAGGACCCGCGCATCGACCGCGAGGGTATCCGGACCTCCGTCCATCAACGCCACGGTGACCGCACGTTCAAATGCCACCCGCTCCTCCTCGCAGATCGCTGCGAAGGGCGCCAGAAACAAGTTAGGGGCGCGGTCCTTTCCACATTCGAGAAACTCGAGGATGCGGCGGGAGTAAAAAACCGTCGCCTGGTCCGTCCACCAGTCCCAGATTCCTTCGTTCGATGCGCGGAGTGCGAGTTCGAGCCGCTCCAATTTCACTTGGTTCCGAACTTGTGAATCGGCTGACTCGTCATTCATCCCGGCCACAGGGTGAAGGACGTTTGGCCGAATCACAACCTGATTCCACCCGGGTGCCGAACTGCGTCGCCGCGATGGACGCTTGCGAAATGTTGAAGAACCACCTGATCCGTGATTCCGGCTTGCTTCAGGACTTCGCCGGGCGTTGGTTCGTCGCGCGATGGCGGAATCCTTGATGCGACCCGTGGCGAGCCCGGTCCGGCTCGATGGCATGACCCCACTCGAAGTGGCGGGACGCCTGCGGCATCTCGCCGGGTTGGCGTTTTTCGACACCGCGGGAAATTTCCCGTCCAGCGGCTCGCGGCCGGTTTCCGTGATCGCCGCCAGGCCGCGCCGCATTTTGACAGGCAGCATTTTCTCACCATCCGCCCGCGATGACCTGCGCCGCGCCCTCGCCGCCGCGCCCAAACAACCCGCCGACCTCGGCTTTCCCCTCGGCGGCCTCTGCGGCTGGGTGGATTACGAGGGGGACTTCGTTTTCGGCGACTACCCGGAAATGCTCGTCTTCTGCCACGACGATTCGACCTGGTGGGAAATCGGCGGACTTTCCACCTGCCTGCTGGAAACCAACGACGCACCCGCCTCGATCACCCCGTTCACCGCCACCACCCGCCGCGCCGATTTCACCCGCAACGCCCGCCGCGCCATCGACTGGATCGCCGCCGGCGACATCTATCAGGTCAATCTCTCCCAAGCCTTCCAGGCCCGCGTCTCCGGCGGATCGCTCTTCGGCCTTTACGCAACCCTCCGCGACGCCTCGCCCGCGCCGATGGCCGCCTACCTCTCACTCGATGGCCGGGAAATCCTCAGCTCCTCGCCCGAGACCTTCCTGAAAATTTCCGGCCGCGGCATCGAGACCCGCCCGATCAAAGGCACCCGCCCGCGCTTTTCCGACCCCGACGAAGACCGCCGCTCCGCCTACGAACTGCAGACCTCCGCCAAGGAGATTTCCGAGCTCGTCATGATCACCGACCTGCTGCGCAACGACCTCGGCCAAGTCTGCGAGTTCGGCAGCGTCGAGGTCACCGAGATGCTCCAGCTCGAAACCCTCGCCCAGGTCCACCACCTCGTCTCGACCGTCACCGGCACCCTGCGCCCGGACATCGACGCGCTCGACGCCCTCGCCGCCTGCTTCCCCGGCGGCAGCATCACCGGCGCGCCGAAAAAACGCGCCATGGAAATCATCCGCGAACTCGAACAAACCCCGCGCGGCATCTACTGCGGCGCGATCGGCTGGCTCGGCCACAACGGCGAATCCTCGCTCAGCATCGCCATCCGCACCCTCATCCGCAGCGGCGACGAACTCGTCTACCAAGTCGGTGCTGGCATCGTCGCTGATTCCGATCCGGAAAAAGAATACGAGGAAACCCTCCACAAAGCCGCCGGCATCCGGCTGGCGGTCGAGCGCTGGCAGTCATGACTCCGGAAAATGCCTGCCAGCCCCGGCTTTTTTCAAAGCTTCCAATTGATGCAACCTGAGCTAGTCTGGACCCAATGAAACAGGTCAACGTCATCAACATCGACGATCCCGCAGGCAAGACCGTCGGTCGCCGACGTCCGCCAAATCCCCTTTGCACCGAGACCTTCACCATCCAACGTGCTCAGGACTGGCAGAAGGCTCTTCCGGTAAAGTTGATGCCTAAAGGTGTTTTCCGATTCAAAAGTCACGAAGAAGCAAATCTATGGATGAGGAAGAATACCCGGGTGAGGGTGAATTAGTCTCCCGCGCCCCCACCCCAAAGGACCTCGCCGATCTCTGCCGGATCCTTAATGCCTCGGGAACGCGTTATATCGTTGTCGGCGGTTTCGCCATCCGCGGCGCGGGATACGGCAGGGAAACCATGGATCTCGATCTCATCGTCGCCACCGATCCCGAAAATGAGGCCAAAGTCTATAAAGCCCTCGAATCCCTGCCCGACAAAGTCGTTCTCGAACTCGAACCCGGCGAGATCGCGAAATACACCGTCGTCCGGGTCGGCGATGAAATTTGCGTGGACCTGATGGCCTCCGCCAGCGGCATCGGTTACGAAGAAGCCTCGCAGGACCAAATTATCCGCTTGGTCGACGGCGTCCCGATTCCCTTCGCCTCACCCCGGCTGCTCTATCGCATGAAGGAAAAAACCTACCGCGAAAAGGTCCGCGCCGATCTCCAGTTCCTTCGTGAGAACTATGCCGAAGAGATTTTCGGCAACGGCGGTCAGGCATAGTTGCTACCGAAAGCGGCGATCGGGCGGTGAATTTGGTTGCTGCCAATTTCCGCTGACCTGCCAGTTTTCCGCCGACCGATGACCCGCCATTTTTCGCAAATCACCGCCGCGTTCAAATGGCTCGCCATCCTGGTGCCGATGGCGACGGTGGTCGGCTCCGCGTCGGCGTTTTTCCTGTGGTCGCTCGATGCGGTCACCCGGGTCCGCTTCGCCAATCCCTGGTTGTTATTCCTGCTGCCCGCCGGAGGCCTCGCAGTCGGCCTGCTCTATCATCATTACGGCAAATCGGTCGGCGGCGGAAACAACCTGCTGATCGATGAAATCCACCAACCCGCCGCCGGGGTGCCGCGGCGGATGGCACCGCTGATTTTGTTAGCCACGCTGCTCACCCACCTTTTCGGCGGTTCCGCCGGACGTGAAGGCACCGCCTTGCAGATGGGCGGCGGCATTGCCGCGGGTTTTGCCCGCATCCTCAAACTCGACGCCGCCAGCGTCCGCATCCTGCTGATGGCCGGCGTCGCGGCCGGCTTCGGCTCGATTTTCGGCACGCCCGTCGCCGGCGCCGTTTTCGCACTCGAAGTGCTTGTCATCGGCCGGATGCAATACGATGCTCTGGTGCCCTGTTTCATCGCCTCCGTCATCGCCGATTGGGCCTGCCACGCGTGGGGCGTCGGCCACACCAGCTACCACGTCGCCGTCGCCAACAGCGGTTTCCACATGGAACCCTGGCTG
>JBIPMR010000068.1:0-10234 GCA_044369025.1 Luteolibacter sp. | reverse complement strand
CGGGGCGGTGGATGAGACGTGGGAATGACATGGGTTTGGATGGGTTTATTGGATTTCGGCGCTGGGGACGCGGCGGAAGGAGATGAGTTCAAACCGGCGGCCGAAGACTTGATTGACCGGGCTGACTGCCGCGAGGACGGTATCGGCGCTATCCGATGGATCGACAAATTCGGGCGTGCGCTGGACGACCGCCTCGCACCAACTGCGGGCGATGACCTTGCCGGAGGCGTCTTTGGCCTCGCCGTAACCGCGGATGGTGAAGGTGTCCGAGCGGCAGGTGATGACCGGCGCGAGCGACTGGAGCACGTCCGCTTGGGTGAGGTAGCCGGGGATGCCGACGCCGGTGTCGGGGATGATGTTGTCCTGGCCTTCTTTTGGATATTGGGCGGTGGAGAAGGTCGCTTGTTCAGAGGATTTGTTGAGCTGGCCCGCGTTGATGGCGGCTTGGATGGCACCGTTGCGGCCGAGCTCGCTGTCCTCGACGCGGCGGTTGACGAACTCGCCGAGTGAGAGGAACGGGCCGCGGGCGCGGACTTCCTTGACCAGGTTTTCGGCGAGCGTGCGCACCTGGGCGTCGGTGAGGGTGCGGAAGCCGTTCCAGTTGTCATCGGGCTTGCCGGTCGGGTGGCGGAAGCGCGGGAAGGCGGCGGTGCCCGAGTCCGGCGCGCTGCCTCCGTCCACTTCGAAGGTCTCGCCACGCAGTCCGGAAAGCTGCGCGGTCCAGGCTTCGACACTGGTGGAGTTGATGTTGAACGCGCCATCGACCGTGAGGTGCGCGGCGATGCGGGTGCAGCCGGCGGGGTCCAGCAGATTTTGGATCAGGGTCTCGTCGTCGAGGCCCCCGTTGTCGAGGCGCATGCGGCTGTTCGCCAGCGGGGCTTCAAGCGGGTCGGCCACGAACTCGGTGATGACTTGTTCGAGGTCGCGCTGGACCCGGGCGATGGGATTTTTCCAAGCGGTTGCAGGATTGCCGCTGGCTGCCGGTTGCAACTCGGGGGCGGCGCCGCTGAAGAAGTAGCCATCCCACAAGGCCTCGTTGGTCAGGTAGGAAGTGTCGTAAATGGGCACTCCCGAGGCGGCGTATTTGGTCTCGACCTTGGCGGTTTTGTCGCGGGCGAGGTAGGGCGACGCCCAACTGTTCGCAAACTGGTTGGCGGATGAGAAAGTGGAGGCGGCGAGGTCCAGATGTTGAAAAGCGGCCAGCGAGAGCAGCGGCTCGCGCGGGATTTCAAAAAACGGCAGATATTCTCTTCCCGTCTTGGTATAGGGGCTGGGTCCCCAAAATGAGCGCCTGCCATCGAAGGAGGTCTCGATCTCCCCATCGAAAACGGAGGCGGAGCGCAGCGTCGATTGGAAATGCGGGGCAACGGTGAAGTTGCCGGATGCGAGCTGATGGTTGATCGAAGCGTGGCGCGGGTTGGTGGTGTAGATCAGGTCCGCGATGGGTTGGCCGCCGTAGCTTTCGAGGGCGGTGCGGTGAAAAGTTTCAATGACCGCGAACTGTTTGGGAGCGTTCTGCAATTCGGCGTAAGACCAGACCGGTGAGACGACCTGCGAGACGGTCGAGGCAAAGCCTAACATTTGCACCTCGGAGATGGCCTGGCCGCGCGTCGTATCGGACTTGTTCTTGATGCGGGCGGCGTCCTCGAGGGTGACGAAATAGTGGTAAGGTTCTCCCTGCGAAGGTTTGATGGTCACGCTGACCTTGTCGGTGGGTTTGACCTTGTAGTTGAAACCGTGGGGGGTGCCATTGGTTTTGACCCCGTTGCTCATGGGGATCAACAAGCCGCCTTTAAGATTCAGTTGGTTGACATCCTCGACCGCGCGCATCTTCACGGTGCGTTGTTCGTTGCTGCCGGTGCGGCTGAATAAAACCGGAGTCTTCGAGACCGGGGTGAAGACCCGGACTTCGCCGGGCTCGAAGCGGATCGGTTTGCTGGTGTCGCCGTCCCCATTGGCGGTGATTTCGCAGAGGAAATAGGGATTCACCGAGCGGCCGTGGGCTCTGGCCTCGAATTGTTTGCCCATCATCATCGACATGTTGACCTCGGGTCTGCCGACGGTTCCGGAGGCGAGCTTGAATTCCCAAGCGAGCTGAAAGGGAAGATCCATCCACGGGTAGGCGACCGCGCCCTCGATTTCGAGGACGGAGTTGTAAGGGTTCCAGAGGGATATAATGGGTGTCAGAGTGAGATGGACCTGGTCATTGGAGCCGAGGGTGGCGCTGAGCAGATAGAGCAGGCGGTTGAGGACCGGGCGGATCGAAGTGGTGCTTTCGCGGCCGGGTGGGGGATTGCTGGGAGCGAGGGAGGCGCCGCCGCCGGCCCCCTGGACCTTGACGGCCACGTGATCGGCCCCGCGCTCGGCGACGGTGGGCACGGCATCGCCGTAAAGGTGATGGGGAATCCGGTAGAAGGAGCGCAGATGATCGAAGGTGGGCACCGCGGCTGCATAAAAACGGTGGTCAACGGTGGCGGGAAAGTAGTTGGTGGTGTTCGGGACGATCGGGTTTTCCACCAAGGGCAGGAACAACGCGCGCTGGCCTTGGTAAGAGTTGGGCGAGGCGAATCCGCCCTTCTTGCTGGACGAGTGGAAGGGATTGGGGACATCGCCCCAGGATGATTTGGCGAAGTCCTCAGCGCTCAATTCGAAGCCGAGGTTGAGGTCGGTCTTGAGGCCGCCCTTGACGGCATCGGTGAGCAGTCCTTGGGCATGCACGGTGAAACTGGCCCCGGCGGCGGCGACCGGAGTGGAATCGTCGGCGAGCGCGGAATCGAGTTTGACCTGACTGAGGGAAAGCACCCGCCCGGCGCGGATGTTCCAGCCGTCTTTGGGTTGTTTCAAAGTGGCGGCGAGAGCCAGCGACGGGCGGCGCTGGGCATGCAGCGCGACGTTGACAGCGTCCTCGGTTTCGGGGCCGGCGACGTTGATTTTGGCTTTGGTGTTTTCCTGGGAGACCGCCCACGCAATCCCGCCACGGGGGGCGGGGACGGCGGCGGCGTTGAGATTGAAGCCGTCTTTCACAAGGGAAAACAGGCGTGGCGATTTGGGATCGACGGCGGCTTCGGCCCATTCGCGTTTTTTCAGGACTTTGGGATCGGGAGCGGAAACCAGCCACGAGCGGAACCGGTCGGTTTTTGGTTTGCCGTAGTCCGGCGCGGCTTGATCGGGCTTGGCCGCCCTTTCGGGGGACCAGGATGACCAGGTACCCACCAGATGGGCTTGGCTGGCTTTGGTCGACATCGAGGCGTCCGCGGTGATTCTCCGGTCGTCGCCGGCTTCTTTCTGAAGCTCGCCGATCGCCAGGATGACCGCCATCCGGGCATTGGCGAACGCCCGCGCCTCCGCTTCGCCGCTGGCCGAAGTCCGCAGCGAAATCGCACTGAGCGAAAGCAGGCCGACCGCGATCACGGTGAGAAGGATCATCAGACTGAGGGTGACGATGAGCGCGAAACCCCGGTTGCGGGTTTTTTGGGAGGGTCTTGGATTCATGGGCTTGGGAGGCGGGAAGGTGGCTGCGACGGGGAGGCGAGGCAGTTACAAAGAATTTACTCCGTAAGTGTCCGGATTTCGAAGCCAGTGGGTTTCTTGGGTGAGCGGGGGTGGAGGTGACCGCCGACCCGGCTCACATCAAAAACATGTCACTGGCTGGGTCATTGTCGAGAAATTTAATGCAATTTTTGAGCGGGGCGTGATGAAACCCGGCAGCATACGCTCGGAAATCCGCTGTGCCCGATCGAATTTCGAGCCCGCAAGCACGGCTCGTGCGGACCCGGGGCGAGGCCGGATCGGCCGGGTGATGACGAGCCCGTGAGAAAGGGCGAATCCCTTTTCAGGACCATCCCGCGAGCCGGCGGTTTTTTGAATCCGGCTCTAACCGCATGCGCCTGCGCGGCGGTGTCCGCCGGGTCCGCGATTTTGATAGATGCCGCATCCCGGGCCAGCGGCCAATCTGCGATTGGGGCTTGTCAGTTTCTCAAAACAAAGAATGCTGCCGCCATCAGCCACAAAGAACCATCGTCTGAGATCAACCAGGAGCTCATTGCCCAGCGTTTGCAGATCTCGCGGGCAACGGTCTCCCGTTGTTTCACCAATCATCCCGGAATCAATCCGGTGACGCGGGCGCGCGTCTTCCAATTGGCCGCCGAGATCGGCTACGTGCATCTCCAGATGCGGAAACCGCGGGCGAGCCGGAAAAAAAACACCAACAAGATTTTCGGAGTGCTGATCTGCTCGGCGGAGGAGGAATACTATCGCACGGACTATCAGAACCCCAGCGAGCAGATTCTCGCGGGCGTCACCGAGTGCGCCCACCTCCACAGCGCGGACATCGAGGTGCATTTGATCGACCCCAAGGCCTGCACGCTCGAAGACCCGAGATTTTTACAAATCGAAAAGCTCTGCAGCCGCTGGGACGGCCTGCTGCTGGTCTATCCGTTTCCCAATGCGGTGCTCGATCACCTCGCGCCGAAGGTGCCGCTGGTTTCGTTGGTCGAGCAGTTCGATCACACCCGGATCGACTGCGTGGACGTGGATCACTACAAAGGCATCTCGTCGGCGATCGAACATCTCGTCGATAACGGCCACCGGCGGATCGGGTTTTTCACCCGTCGCTACGAGGTGGAAGCGAGTTGGTCGTTCCGTCGCTATGCCGCCTTCATGGAGGCGATGGTCCGCCTGAGGCTGCCGGTCGCCCCCGAGGACATCGTCAACGTTTTCCCGTCGCGTGAAGGCGATGACGAATCGAGCATCGAGTACGCGGCGGAGCGCACCCGTGACGGCGTGACCGCCTGGGTGTGCGCGGCGGACCACCAAGCGTTCGAGCTGGTCCGCGGTCTTGACCAACGCGGGCTGAACGTGCCCGATCAGGTCTCCGTCACCGGTTTCGACGGGATTGAAACCCCGCCGGGCTCGCCCGAGCTGACCACGATCGTCATTCCGTTCCGTGAGATTGGAATGACCGGGACGCAGCGGCTGTTCGAGCGCACCGAGAAACGATTTGGTTCCGCCCAGCACGTGCTGATCGACTGCCGGTTGAGGCCGGGGACCACCGTGGGCAAAGTGACCAAGCTGCTGAAGAGGAAATCGTCCTGACGGCGTTTCAAACGGTGAACAACGAGGTGATCGATTGGCCGCCGTGGATGCGGCGGATGGCTTCACCCAGGAGCGGTGCGATGCCCACCACTTGGACTTTCGGGCCCGCGGCCTGTGGCACCGAGTCGGTGGTGATCACTTCCTCGATCGCCGAGTCGCGGATCCGCTGGTGGGCGAGATCGCCGAGGATGGCGTGGGAAACTCCGGCGTAAATGCGCTTTGCGCCGTGTTTGTGGAGAATCTCGGCGGCGGCGGTGAGTGTGCCGGCGGTTTCGGTCATGTCATCGACGAGCAAAACATCGCGGCCCTCGACTTCACCGATCACATTCATCGCCTCCACGCGGGTGGCGCTGACCCGGTGTTTGGCGACGATGGCCAGCTCGGCCCCGAGCGCATCGGCGTAGGCGCGCGCCATTTTCACGCCGCCCACGTCCGGCGAGACCACCGTCAGATTCGAGGAGTCCGGATGGCGCTGGCGCAGGTAGCTGATGAGCACCGATTTGGCGTAAAGATGGTCCACGGGAATGTCGAAAAACCCTTGGATCTGCGGCGCGTGGAGGTCCATCGTCAGCACCCGGCTGACACCGGCGGAGGTGAGCAGGTTGGCGACCAGTTTCGCGGTGATCGGCACCCGCGGCTGGTCCTTGCGGTCCTGCCGGGCATAGCCGAAAAACGGCATCACCGCGGTGATGCGCTCGGCGCTGGCGCGGCGGGCGGCATCGACCATGATCAGCAACTCCATCAAATTGTGATTGGTCGGCGGGCAGCTCGGCTGGATGATGAAGACATCGGCGCCACGCACGTTTTCATTGATTTTCACGGCGGTTTCGCCATCGGGAAATGCCGACACCTCGACGTCCGCCAAGGGTTGTCCGACACAATCTGCGATGCGCTCTGCAAGCGCGCGGTGAGCGGTTCCACTGATGATTTTCATGAGAAAAAGAAGCGACAAGCGGGAAGACGGCGGGATTGTTGACAGTCACGTGACGGTCGGCAATACTTTGCTCGGAAATCGTCTAACCTATTGCCTTCAATGCCATCCATCGCCCCCGAGCCCGCCGCAGGCCAGCATCCGAAGCCCGCCAGCGGGGTGTCAAAAGGGCTTGTGTGGGCTTCGATCGCCGTCGCGGTCCTGGCGGTCGTGTGGTTTTACGGGTTTGAGTCGCGTTATGGCCCGACCCGTGCGCAGTCCGCAATGCAGTGGATCTACAGCGCCTGGAACAGCGAGAACGACTACGAGCACGGCTTGCTTTTTCCGGTCGTGATCGCCGGGTTGATCCTCTATCGGCTCAAGGACTTGAAGGCGTTGGCCAACGAGGGAACCGCATGGGGGCTGTTAGCTGTGTTCGTGGGCGTGCTCTGTTATGTCGCCGGTTACCGCGCGCTCCAGCCGCGGATTGCGATGGGCGGGCTGCCGTTCGTGTTGTGGGGAAGCTGCCTCTATCTGTGGGGCTGGCAGGTCGGCAGGCTGCTGCTGTTTCCGCTGTTTCTGTTCTGGCTCGCGATTCCCTTGCCGTCTTTCCAGCAGGCGACCACCCATTTGCAGTTGTTAGCCACCTCGATGGCGCACCACGGGTCGGCACTTTTCGGGGTCGAAACCTATGTGGAAGGCACCACCGTGCTGCCACTGAAAGGCGATTGGAAACCCCTCGACATCGCAAAAGGCTGCAGCGGGATCCGTTCGTTGATGGCGCTGCTGATGATTTCCGCCGCGTGGGCCTACATCGCGAAAATGGCGCTCTGGAAGCGGGTGCTGTTGTTCTTCTGCGCCTTCCCGCTGGCGATTCTCGGCAACGCCCTGCGCGTGATTTCCATTTTCGTGATCGCGGAATACGGCGATGCGAAATGGGCGAGCGGCACGTGGCATGACTGGTCCGGGCTGCTGTTGTTCTATCCGTTTTCGCTGCTGCTGTTGCTGGCGATTCATTCGTTGCTGGAAGGCGGATTGCCATGGCGCAAGGCGAACCAGCGCAAGCTCCGCCGCGTGCAGGTCAGTCACCGGAAGGAACCCAAAACGATCATCCCTGAATCATGAACAAAACCCCATGGCTGCTGCCCTTGTTTCTAACCGGAACCTTGAGCGCGATTTATTTCCTGCCCAAGGTCGGCGCCGTCGCGCAATCGGCGGTGGTCATGGAGCTGCCCGGTTCTTCGGGAGATTGGTCGCTTGAGAACCAGGCCGCCAGCCCGGAGGAGATCGGCACGCTTGCGGCGGACACCCGCTTTTCCAAAGCCATCTGCCTGAGCCCGCGGCCGGGTGAGGTGAATGTCGATGGTTATCTGATTCCCGACCGGCTCGATCTCTCGATCGTTCTATCCGGTGCGGATGTGAACAATTCCATCCACCGGCCGGAGCGCTGCATGCCGGCCCAAGGCCACAACATCACCTCGTCGAGCGATCAGACGCTCCAGCTGGCCAACGGCCGCGAATTCCCCGTCAAGCGCCTGATCTCGGTGCAGCGCATGCCCACCTCGAAAGAGCGGACCGAATATGTGAAGTTCAATTGCCTGACCTACTACTTCTTCGTTGGCCATGACCAGGTGACCAATGATCACCTGGGCCGGACCTTGATTGATATCAAGGATCGGTTGCTGCGCGGCATGGACCAGCGCTGGGCCTACGCCTCCGTATCGATGTGGTATGGCAAAGTGCCGTGGATCGAAAAAGAAGTCACCGAAGCGGAAGCCGACGAAAAGGTCCGGAAATTTCTAACGGAATTCGCCGGAAAACAGATCGACTGGGACCAGATCAAACGTTGACCGACATCGCCCTCACTCCGCCGGCACCACTTTGGCTCCCTTGAGAAAGGCGATGGTCCGGTCCAGATAGGCGAGGTATTCCACGCGCCGGGCGGGCGGGATTCCCTCCGGCAGATCGCTGGCGGCGGCGATGTGCTGGCGGGCCTTCAAGAAAGATCCGAGCGCCTCCGACGGTTTTCTTTCCGCCCATTTCTGTGAGGCCAGTTTGCCGTGCAGCAGCCCGATCCGGTATTCCACGCTGCGTGGGGCCCTTGGCACGGCGAGCGCCGCGGCATAGGCTTGGAACGCTCCGTCATAATCGCCCAGCAGCTCGCGTGCGAGACCGAGGCCCTCATGAATGGAAAATTGAGTGGGGCGCCCGAGGGTGTGGAAAATCCACGGCGGAATCTGCGCGGCCGCATACTCGACGTGCCCGACGGCCGTTTCCAGCGAATCCAATGCCGCGTCGGTCTTGCCGGCCCGCATCTGCCGGATGCCCTTGCCGAGCAAATGCCGGGCCAGCGAAAGCCTCGCATTGAAGGCCGGTTCCATCCCGCCCTGAAGCAGGACGGCGTTGGCATATCGTGCCTCCGCTTCGGCATCACGCCCCAGAAAGCTCAGCAAATTCCCGTGGTTCACCGCGATGGCAGGGTCCTTGGGTTGGAGTTCACCGGCTTTTTCATAATCTCCCAACGCCCTTTCCAGCAGGCCGCGGCGAGCGTCGGGGGCGGCTTCCGGGGCCGATGGCTGCTGGAGGCTTGCCGCCCGCCGCGTGTAAAATTCAACAGCAGGCCAAATCCGCATCGCTTCGGACAGCGCATCAATCGTCGATGCCGTCGAAGGGACGAACGACTTGCTGAAATAGCTCGGCCAAAGCATCCGGGTGACCTGCGTTCCTTTCCAGCCGCTGGCAAGCAGCGCCAAACCGCAGCCAAGGGCGGTGATCGAAAGCAGGATCCGCGAACCCATGACCGGAGCCACTCCAGCTCCGGATTTCGAGTGGCTGGACAGCTGCCCGAGGCAAATTCCCAGCAACAGAATCCCGGGCATCAGATGGAAGACAAAGCTGAAATTCGATTGCACGAACATCCCTGCCAACCCCGCCAATGCGCCGAGACGCCAGGCATTGCGGGTGTTGGGCAAAGTTCGCGGCGCATCGTCAAACAGTAGCCGGAGAATGGTTCCTCCTGCGAGAACGACCAGCAGCAGCATCAGCAGGACGGCACCGATCAAGCCGTAGTCCGCCGCCGCCTGGACCCATTCATTGTGGACAAATTCCGGTCTGGCTCCACCGGCCCCATGCGCCTTCGGGTCCCATATCTGATAACATTCCCAACTGAAACTGCGGCTCCCCCCGCCGATCAGCGGATGGGAGGCGACACATGACATGGCGATTCCCAGCAAGTAGAGGCGGATCGTGTTGTCCATCATCTGGGTGATGTCGCTGCCCGGCTGGCGCGATTCCTGGGCGTTTTGCCAACCGACGAACAGAAACGCGCCGATGGCCAACCCGATCACCGGCACCGCAATCAGGGCCGGCCCGAACCAACGCGCGCCCTGCCGCTTGCCCATCATCAGCGCGACGACCGCGAAAACCGCCGCGCCCACGGCGACCCCGAAAATCCCACCCCGTGACCGCGTGAACCAGACGCAGGCCAATCCCGCCACGGCGATCAACACCCACAGCACCCGCGTGGCGGTGGCATGCCGTCCAAACAGGCCTGCAGCTCCCACCAACATCGAAGAGGCGATGAAATAATTGGCCGCTTCGTTGTAGTGGGCGTAAAACCCCGACACCATTTTTGGACCCGCTCGTCCCCTGAACACCGGCGTGAACGTTGGGTCGGAAACCTGCATGCCTGCCACCACCACGTTGGCGAGCAGCAGCAGGGCGATTCCCCAGATCAGCAACCGTTCCGCCGCGCCATGCCCTTCGATCGCGCGGATGCAGACATACGTTGCGACCGCCGCAGCGGTCAGCAGCAAGTCCGCCTGTCCGAGCTCCGCCACCGGTGAAACCCACGCCCGAAATGCAAACCACCCGGCAACCAAGGTGCCGAATGCAATGAGCCCGAAATCCGCCGGGGTTTTTTCCCGCCTCCAGAAAACCGGCCCTGCCGCCAAGGTCGCCAGCCCGAGAGCAAGCATCGCCGGCCCCCACGTCCACGCGCGGGTTTGCGGCCCGATCACGACCGCCATCACCAAGGCGATGACCAGAAAAATCGATGAAACAACAGGCATGATTGGGTAAACGCTGAAATGCTGAAAACTGAAAAGCTGAAACGGATAGGTAGGGCGGGGGAGACTTCGCCGCGCCCACGGATTCGCCGACAGGCGATATGAATGCGGGGTGGAAGAAAAGATGAAAAGCGCTGAAGGTCCGCACAGCCGTGTCCAAAGG
>JBIPMR010000088.1:0-9092 GCA_044369025.1 Luteolibacter sp. | reverse complement strand
CTAGCCATGGCGGCGCGGTAATTCTCCAACGCACCGGCATGGTCGCCTTGAGCGCACAGCACGTCACCGATGCGAGTTAAGCTTTGCTTGTTGCGACGTTGGCTGACAGTTTGCCAAGCGGCGTCTTGGGGACGTCTTTTCATTTCAGCTTGAACCACCGCAAGGCTGAGCCGGTAGCTGGCCAAGGAATCCTCCAGCTTATTCTGCGCCCGGCGGATCTCCCCGTTTTTGAAGTGGTCGCCCCAAGACCCATCGACTGCGCTGGTATCGGATGCTGCGGGATCGGCAATCGGATCGGAGTGAGACGCTGTTTGCACCAGCTTGTAGCGGATCTTCACGCCGCGGAATGGATCGGCGGTAATTCCAGTGACCTGCAGGACGCCCCGATTCCCTTCGCGGGTTTGAAACGGAAAGAATTCGTTCCTGGGCACTCGAGGCGAGCCGAGATAAGCGGTGCGGGTAAACGTCAGGGCACCTTCAGGGGGACGCCGATTTGTGGGTTTCAAAGGTGCCTGCGAAGGATCGATTTCTCCAAGTGAACCCTTCAGCGGAAGCGCTACTTGACCCGCATGGCTTCGGTTAATGAAGAGCAATTCCGCGCCGCTGTCATAGCTTGCCGCCACCACGTCCACGCCGGTCTTTTCCAGCCACTCAATCAGTGCAGGGCTGACGCGATGCCATACCTCTTTGCGCGACTGTTCTCGATTTACCGCGGTGAGAAGCTCATCGGCCAACGCCTCCGGCGGTGAGTGAAAGCGGTTCGACTCGAAGTCGAAGCATTTCAGATTTCCCAATTCACGACCGTAAATACTCGGAACGATTTGGTCGACGGCATCGTTTTTTAACAGCTTGTAGCGCAGCTTGATTCCGGGTGGGTTTTGCATGCGAGCGGTGATTTGCAGCAGGCCCAGCTTGTCGTCGCATCGCATGGCGTAAGTAATGGGTAGCTGAGGGTTGGGATGAATTTGACAAAACGCCCAGAGCCCATCACTCGACACCAAGGTGGGCGCAAACTTCCGTTTCGTTCTCGCCATGATGATCGTCTCCAATGCCACCGCATTACTCACATCTGTGTAGGTAGCCGTCTCCCACTTTTCGGCGGGAAGTGTATTCAGTGCAAACCGCCCTTCTGCGCCAACAATTCTAAAATTATCGCCCCAGCTGGAAATGGCGATATCCAATTGTTTTGAATCAAACCAGTCACGGATGCCAAATCTCGATTTGTGACCCCCTTCGATTTCTTTTACGCGGCTGCGTTCTTCTTCGTTCAGAGACGTGAGATTGCCGCTTTCGAGATACAATCCACGCAGCATCTCCTTTTCGCCGAGAATTAAATCCCGCTCCACCACCTCGCCGAAAGAGGCAGAGGGTTTGGCGGTTTCCCCGGTCCTGGAAGTTCCCGCGACCTCGATGGTCAGAGGAACGGTGCGGTAGTTGGAGGTGAAGGCGATCAAAAGCAAGAGTCCCAAGCCTGATGCGAGGGCGGCGAACTTGCCGGACTTCGACCGCCAGCTCATCACGCCAAACACCAGTGACAGCACCATCGCCAAGCCACACAGAACGATAACTTCCTGGGAACCCATGAAGCCCCAGAGCAAGGGGGAGCCAACAACCGCGCCGATGAAGAAGCCAACCGCAAATTTCCCGAGTTGGTTGGATTTTACTCCTGGAACGGGAGGCTGGCTCGGGGCGGGCTTGGGTTGTTCTGAAGCTTGTCGGCCAGCGTCCACAACAGCCGCGCTTGCCATTTCAGATACGATGGTCTCGACCTGAGTTTTGAAAATGCCCGCCGTCTGGTAGCGGAGTTCCGGTGTTTTCTCCAAGGCGCGCAGGACGATCTCGTCGAGGCGCACATCAATGTGGACTTTTTTGGAAGGGGCGATGAGTTCCTTGTTGGGACGCTCGCCGGTGAGCATTTCATACAACACGACCCCCAGTGCGTAGATGTCCGCGCGACTGTCGACTTCCGGCGAAGCGCCGCATTGTTCCGGCGCCATGTAGGGCGGCGTGCCGGACGGGGCGACATCGGTTCCCAGCAGCGCGGAAATGCCGAAGTCGGCGATCTTGATGCGGCCCTCACGATCCAACAATAGATTCTCCGGCTTGATGTCGCGGTGAACGATCCCCTTGTCATGCGCGTATTGCAGGGCGTCACAGATCGGCGGCACGATGGCGAGGGCCTGTTTGGCTTCGAGTTTGCCGTCGCGGAGCAGGTCGCGGAGGTTCACGCCATCGACAAATTCCATGACCAGATAGAAGAGCCCGGCGGTTTCGCCGAAGTCGTGGATGGTGACGATGTGCGGGTGGTTGAGCTTGGCGAGGAATTCGGCCTCGCGGGCGAAGCGCCCGGCGAAACGGGTTTTGCCGCCGCGTTCCGGGGCGAGGATCTTGATGGCGATGATCCGGTTGAGCGATTTCTGGCGGGCTTTGTAAACCACGCCCATGCCGCCGCGGCCGAGGCACTCGAGGATCTCGAATCCGGGAAACTTGCCGGCGATTTCCTCGGGTGAGAATGGCGGTGAGGAGTTGGCTTGCGGGTCGCCCTCCACGATGGTGCGGGAGGCGAGAGCCTGCCTCATCAGGCAGGCGGGGCAAAGCGCCTGCGGAGAATCCGGCGGGAGGGGAGTGCCGCAGTCAGGGCAGGCGGAAATGGGAGAGTGATCGGTCATGGTGGCGGGGTTCTCCATTTCTCAAAAACGAACTGGGTGAAATGTTACAGGATTTTTCATCCGCCTGCCAGCGCAGCAAACAGCGATCGCATTTCCTCCTCGACTGCGGAGGGGGAGGAAAGCGTGCGCGAGATTTCCTCGCTGAGCAGATGGCGGTAGCGCTTGCGCAGGCGGTGCACGGCGACGCGGGCCGCGCCTTCGCTGGTGCCGAGTGTGGCCGCGATTGCTGCGTAGGAGATGCTTGCGGAGTCTGCGGTGAGGCAGGGTTTCAGCATTTCGAACTGCGCGGCTCCTCCTTCGGCGCGGCACAGGGCTTCGAGATCTGCGAGGACCCTGCCCAACAAGGTGAGCGCCCACTCGCGGTCGTAGAGTTTGTCCGGGCTTTGGTCGTCGGCGGGTTCGAGGTGGAGGCCGGATTCGGCGCTCTGCCAGTCGAGCGAGAGCAGCGCCTCGCCGCCGCCGCGTTTGATACGGTTCTCGCGTTTCCACTCGTTGATCATCCAGTTCTGGAACGAGGCCAGCAGGAACGCACGGAAGCGGCCTTTGGTGTGGTCTGTCCGGCTGAGCGCCCGGGCTTCAATGACATGGGAGAGGAAACCCTGCACGAGGTCTTCGGCGTCTTCCGGAGATTTACCTTTGCGGCGTGCATACCGGTAAAGCGGCTGCCAATAGGTGCCCGCCAGCGTGCCCAGAGCCTCGACCGCCAGTGTGTCGCCGCCGCGCGCGGCATCGCGCACCAGCGTCCAGCGGGTCGTCGCGAAAAATGTGGGATCAGCCATGGGTTGTCATTCCCTACCATAAAACGCCGGAACTGTTACGCGGAAAACCGAAATTCTCGGATCCGGGACGCCTCGGTGATGGTCGATGAGAAACTCCCGGTCGGTTCCTTCGCTGACATCACCATCGGCGACTGGCGCGGGTACGACCTCGTCGCGGCGAGGTGATCATGGTGACTGAGTCAAAGCAGCCGATTATTGACCGAGTTTCCTTAAAGCTGAAGCGCGCAGTGCCGGATCACGAATTCTCTCGGCCCATCCCCGCGCGCTGGATTTCGCCCACGTGGCGAGGAATTCGATATTTTCCTCGATAACCCGGTCTTGGATGTGAGCTTCCAAACCGGGCAATCGCTCGAGCGTCCGGTTCGGATCGAGCTGGATCCATTTGCCATAGTAGCCGGATAAAATACCCGGATCGCCACGGTCGGCAGCACCTAGCAACGTCAGACCTTCCCCGAAACCCGCGGATTCGGCAATCTTCCTGCCGATCATGGCTTTACTGGTCTCGGCCAACGGGTCGTTCCCGGCTTTCACTCTTGCAATAGCCTGATCAAGATCGCCAGCGCCGATCAGGACCCTTAGAGTAGCTTCCGAGCCCAAGGCGTAATTCACGTTTTGATCATTCAACTTCAATAGCTCGCGGCTAACTTGCGGATACTGTGATGCGTCCACTCGGGAGATGGAGGCTTGGATCAGCTTGAACTTGCCCAAAGGCCAGGAGTGGATGGCGCTCGCATCCTGTGCAGCCTGGATCGCTTCTAGCGGATGATCTTCGCCAAAATTGGCCAGCCCGTTTTCCGCGGCCGAATAAAGCCATTGGACGGGAAACGACTCGTCGGCCACCCACTCTGCAAAAAGTGCCAGCGCTCCCGGGCAATCCTTTTGGCACATGTAGAACACTAGGCTGTTAAAAGCACCGAAGCTGTCCGTGCCTGCGGGAAGCTGCAACAACGCCTGTTGAATGTCCGAAAACTCCGCATCGGCCATCGCCGTTGCGGCATCCTGAAGCTTCCGGCTTCGCTCGCTGCTCGACAACGACGCCGAATCCCGGATTACCACAGAAAAATCGGGCTTCACCACCGTCGCGGGCCGGGTGGAATTGCGCGCGGGCGTTTGATCGGGTCTGAGGTTTTTTGTCAGGGGTTGATCCCGCTGTTGCCGGAGATCCCGAACTTCCTGCCGGAGCTGCGATGCCTGGCGTGTTTGATGGATTGCGACTCCCCCGAGAAGGGCGATGGCGGCGACGACGAGGGCTTTTTGGATCGCGGGCATGACGAAGAGTTTCGTGACCATTGCGGCCGAGGCCGTGCTAGTGGCAACGGTGCCGGAGACAACCGCAGCCAACCCGGCAGGCGCCGCTTGCACGGCGTTGACGGAAATGGCGCTGGCCAGCCCGGCGGCACCGGCGGTGAGGCCACGTTTGGCGAAGTTTTCCCGCAGCTTTTCCACGCCGCGGCTGACGCGCTTTTGCGCCGCTTCGGTGCTGATGCCGAGGATCGCGGCCATTTCCTGGGCAGGCTTGTTTTCGAAATAGCGGAGCAGCACGGCATCGCGGTCGGACTCGCTCAATTCGGCGAGCGCGGCATCGAGATGCGGGGCGATTTCCTCCCACGACGCGTCGGTTTCGGGATGTTCGTTTATCACGGCGGCTTCTTTTTCGCGGTTGCGGCGGCGCACCTCGGTGCGGATCGTTTGGGCGGCGAGGTTTCGCGTAGTTAGATGAAGCCAGCCGGACAGCACCGGGTGATCCGTGAGTTTTCCAGCGTCTTTCGCCAGCGCCACGAAAACGCCCTGCGCCACATCCTTGGCAAGATGCGGGTCATTCACCATCCGGACAGCGGCGGAATGCACAAGATCGATGTGCCTGCGCACCAGCTCGGCAAAGGCGGCCTCGGAGCGGCGTTCGGCGTAACCTCGCAGCAATTGCGAATCGGATTGAGCGTTCACTTACCTATAAGTAGCCGCCCGCCGCGGAATCGGACAGGAAAACTGAAGTCCGTGCAAACGAGCTGATGATCATGCCATGATCTCCACACACTTTCGCGCCCGCTCGGCAATCGCATCCGCCAGCTTGTGAAGAAATGGCGAATCGTTCGTTTCCGCGATCACGTTGCGAGTAGCCTCTAACGAATGTCGTCATCGCGATCATCCTAATACTGATCCAGCAATATTACAATCCCATCGGCGGAAGGGCCGCCGTCTGCCTGATATTTCCGGTTTGGATAGAGGCTCAATGCCTGGCACGTATCTTCCTGATGCCAGCGGGTGATGATTCCGGGTGGATTCTCGACCCGGTCATATGGCGGGAAGAAGTAAAAAGGAGGGGCGATGCGGGTCAGGGCTTGATTCCCTCCGACCAATCATCGATGCCGTTGCGTTGGCACTCGTCCGCGATGACGGAGGCGTGCTTGCTCCATCCCTCCCCGGACGAAAGCCGTTCCCGGAATTGCCCGCGCACTTCGGCGTGGGCACCGGGATCCAGATGGATCACCGCTTGAAAAAATGGCCCCCAGTTTTCTTCCCGCGCCGACTTCATCATTCCCTCTTCGACCAGAGCACGCCGGGCCTTGGGATCATCGGCGCGAACCAGCCAATCCCAGATTCCTTGCTTGGGATCGGCCGCATCCACCGCATCCGCCACCGCATCCCACATGCGGGTCGCCTCATCCCCGGTGATCGCGGGCGGGGCGGACAAGACGGCGGCCGTGCGGCGGATCGCTTCCATTTCGAGATGGGAGAAGAGGTTGGAATAGATGTCCGCGCGCATGCCTGGCGCTTGTCCCTTCGTCAGTCCGGCCGCGGCCTCCGGGTCAGACTTGGCAAGGGCGTTGAGCGACTTGCCGAGAGCGAACTCGACCTTGTAATCCGGCAAATATCGAATCTCGCGCCAGTGTTTCGCCAGCGCGGGTGCCATTTCCGCGCCATAAGAGCCGATGCCATTGCTCAGGTAATTGTGGGCGAAGCGCGGGGCGTATAGCCGACTGAGGCCTCGCACCGCGCCCTCCGGATCCACCGCGCACCAATCGACGAAGAAATTGAGCGAATTCCCGTGCGGCTCGCCGCTGGTGCCACGCTTGCTCAGGATCATTTCATCCCACGCCGCCCGAAAATCCGCGGCACCGGCACGAAGGATCGGATTCGAAGAAGCGGGCGCGGTCCGAGTTTCCTGGATCGACGCCGACACGGCGGGGCGCGGGTCCCGTTCGGCACCGCGCGGGTCGGCAGGAGCCTTTCCGGCAAGCTGGAAACCCACGACCGCAAGCGCGGCGTGGGATGCCAGAAGACCAGCCATGCGGAGAGTTTTCATCGAGTAGGTTGAGCTAGGGAGTTTCTCAAAGCTTGCGGGAGGCTCGCCCACCAGGCTTTGGCGGCTGCGGGGTCCTCGCGGGAATACGTTTCGAAAAACGACTTCGGGTCTGGCAGTCCCCGCGACTTGTCCCAGAGCCCGTCTCCGGCGAACGCGCGCAGCAGGTCGGCCTTTACCGCGAGCGAAACATCCTGTTGCCCCGCCAAGGTGGCTCCGCTGCGGATCACTTCATCCAGCAAACCCTGATGCCTGGCGAAACCCAAAGTCGCCAACGCATCGACCGTCAACGCGTCGGACCAGGTCGCACCGCGCGGGGCGGCTTGAAGAGGATCGGGCAGTCCCTCGCGAATGGAGTCCAAACGTTCCGCAAGCGCATCCTCCAAGGACCGGCTACCGGCCAGGCTTTGCTGGATGGACACATGCCATTCGCTCTGCCGCCACGTTTCGATTCCTCCCGGATAGGCGGACTTTACCTGCCCGGATGCGATATTCCGGGCTGCGGCCGGATCGTGTCCATCCGCGATGGCACGGGCCAGGAGGCCATCAAACGCCTGCTTCGGATCGGCCTTCGCGCTGGCCAACAAAATCCTGCCTTCCGCAATCTTGCGCTGCTCTTCGATGCGCGCCCTGAAGATTTCCTCGGCGGGTGTGCCTGCCGCCGCTTGTAGCAGGAGTTCCATCTGCCGGAGCCAGCCATCGTCCGGCTCCTCTTGCGCCCCGTCGATCCACCGGCGAGCGAGGCCGTTTAGCAACTGCCGGTCGTCACCCGCAACTTGCAGCCACGCATCGGCGTCCTCCGCGCGCGCCCGACTTGACGCATCGCTCAGGAATTGTGCGGCCTCCTCCTTTTCCAAACGACCCAGAACCTGCGGCAATCCGGCAACCGCGGTGTCACCCATGTGTGCCGCCAAAACCTTCAGCGCCCTGCCGCGGTTGGCCCTCAACCAGTCACCATCCATCAAATCAAGCACTTCCATTGGCGGTAGCGACTCCGCGAAGGCATGAAACGGGTCCATCCACCCGATGCGCGACTTCATCCCTCCGAGCCATGCCGCGCACGCTTGGGGGTTTTCCTTCATCCAACGGTTGATGAGTGCTTTTCCCAGCATGTAGTCGTGACCTTTGCCGGTGTTCAGCCCGTCGATCTCTTTTTGCAAGGCGGCCGCGATATCGCCGACCGCGGCCGCCCTTTCAGCGGGCGAGAGCACCGGCGGATCGCCGTCGCGCACGACGGACAACGGGTTTCCAGACCTTCGCGCCCGGGCTTGGGACCAAAACTCCGGGTTGTTGTATGCGTCGATCAGTTCGCGTGGCAAAACAGGGCGTTCCTGACGGGCTTGCCCGCGTGTCTGGAGCGGCCGGATGTTTTCCGCCACGCCGCCATCGGACGCGCTCTTTTCTCCCGCCCACCACCATCCCGCTCCCAGCGCCAACAAATGTGTGACCGCCCATCCCGCCCGGCGGAGGAACAAGGAACCATGTTTTGAAATCATCGCATCCATCGTTGGAATCATGCGCTCGAACCACCCGCACAAGTTCACCCTGATTTCCCGGATCGGTTCCTGACGAGGAAATTCGGCGCTTCTGACGCCCGACCCGCCCTTACCGATTATTGGAGTGCCTTCGTTGGATTCGGTGGTTGGAGTGGCGGCATTGGGCCTCAATCCTTCAGAGTTGGACCGGATCGACCCGACACGTTTCCAGCGGCTTGAGATGGTTCCATTTGCCCGAACAGTTGCTGGCCAGATAGAACCACCCAAGGGGGTCGGCGCCTTCCTCCACCTTGCCCGATACCCGCCACCACGATTCGGCCGCGTCGGAGCGGGACAAACCGCCGAGGATGCCAACGGTACAAAGCAGGCGAGTCATCATCACACGGGTCTAGCAGATTTCGCGTGGTCGGCAAGGGGAAAGAACATCCCCCATGGAAAAGGCCGGCATTCCGGCTTCTGTCTATCAAATGGTGAATCCCGACCCGCTTGCCGAAGCGCAGTCCTTTGTGATCGAGTGCGGTGGCGGCTCACCGCCTTCACTAACGCGTATCGGGATTCGCGAGAGGAACACGGGCCCGCTTCACCGCCTTCTCGCGCATTTTCGGATCCTGGATTTTTTGAATCAGTTCGCCGATTCCGGGCTCACCCCGGGCGTAAACGGCGGCGCTTCTGGCGGCGGCGTCAAAATAGGGTCCTGCGGGGAAGCTGCTGACCCACGCGGTGATGTCGTTGTGATGTTTGTAGGAATATCCGCCGACGATGTCCTCCATCAGCCCGGGAGCGAGTCGATCCGGATGGGCCATCACGTGGTTCGCAGCTGCCGCCGGATCGATTTCCGCCCAATGCC
>JBIPMR010000617.1:0-3356 GCA_044369025.1 Luteolibacter sp. | reverse complement strand
TGCCGCTCTCATCGGCTTGAATTTTATACCTATATTCCCGGTCTTGAATTTGATCGATCCTTTGAATCTCGCGAAGTTTTCAAAGAGGGGAACTTGTTCATCCATCTTCTTAGCCGGACGGACCTCACATTGGCCAAAGCAAGTCTCACCCGTCCGCCAGACGATGCTGATCCCGATACGACTGATTGATCACCCAGTGGGCATCATTCGCCGGGGTGGTATGAACCGACTCGCTGGAGTCAGTCGCTGAGGTCAGCCTCTCCGGTTCACCGAACCCGCACTCATCGTTCCGCCACCGCATCGTGCTGACATCTTCAAAAGCGTATCGCTCCCATTGTGGTGATCGTTCTTCCCTCACCCTAATGTCGGGCCCCTGACGCGTCTCCAACTGAAACCTCCTATCCTCTTCATCCGTGTCAATCCGTGCCATCCGTGGTTAAATTTCTTCAGAGAATTCATGGCACCGACTTTGCCGTCTTTCCAAGAGAGCGTCGGAAAAAAAGATTTTGACCACGGATTTCACGGATGATCACGGATAAGAGAGTCTGGGTTGAAGTGCTTTGACTCGTTTTCCCGGAGCATGGTTCTTTAAATCACCAAATCCATGGTTATTCGAGAGTCTTCATCCGTGCAAATCCGTGAATTCCGTGGTTAAGAAATCTCTTGTTCTCCCTAGTGTCGGGACCCTGGCATGCGGACCTGCTGTTTTCGGTGCGCATGGGCGGGCGCGAGACCTTGCTGTATCTGCTTTTCGAGCACCAGAGCAGCCCGGACCCGGCGATGCCGCTGCGGTTGCTGGGTTATGTGATGGAGATTCTCACCCAGCATCACAAGACGCACGGTTTTCCGCTGCCGCCGGTGTTGCCGCTGGTAATTCACCAAGGGCCGGAAGCTTGGAATGTTTCCACGGCCTTCGAGGATCTGTTCGAGCTGCCGGAGGACCTCGCCCCGGCGTTGCGGCCGTTCCTGCCGCAGTTCCACCACGCGTTGCTGGATCTCACGCGTTTCGATCCGGCGGCGGACGAGTCGGACACCCGGCTGCGCGTGGTGCTGCAGCTCATGAAGCTGGCCCGGCAAAAAGAGCTGCTGCGATTCTTCAAGTGGCTGGCTGGTTTTTCCGCCAGGGATCTGCCCGACACCCTGTTGGGTCTCATGCTGCTCTACGCGCTGCATACGGACAGCGATCTTGACGCGGCAACAATTTACCATAACCTCTCGAGCAACCCTGAACTTGAAAAGAACACTAGGTCCGTCGCCGAAAAACTGATCGCCCAGGGTCGTGAGGAGGGCCGTGAGGAGGGAATCACCCAAGGAATCACCCGAGGCCGCGAGTCTGGATCATGGATTGGGCGGATCCAGATTCTCGAGGAGTTTCTCGATCTGCCGGGGAGTTCCATTGAGTCGCTCGCGACCCTCAGCCTTGAGGAGCTCAAAGCCATGCAGGAGCAACTCCACCAAGAGTATGAACTGCGCTTCAAGCGAAGTTGATTTTTAAGGAGTGGGGACACTCTTGTCCCCTCTTCCGGCGGTAGGGAAGAGGAAGAGACGACAGTCAGGTCGTCACTCCATCAAAAGAGGTGGCCTTGCGACCGCCTCTTCGAGGGTTACGATTTCCGCGTCAGACCGCTTACGCCGCGCGCTTCTGGCGGCGGCGGGTGAGGAGGCCACCGGCACCCAGCGCGAGCAGGCTCAGGCTGGTGGAGGCTTCCGTTCCATGATCCGTCAAAGTGGTCTGCCGGATGAACTCTTTGAATCGCCGCGAAGGGGGTTGCTGCGTCTCGCCGCTTGGCTTCTGAGAGGCAGGTATTTCTCAAAATGGCCCGGAATGCGGCAACCTGAACCGAATTTTGTCAAGATTTGCACACTGACCCCATTTTCCCTGAAACGGCCTTTGGGGAGTCTCCGGTGCTCTTCGCCTGCCCAAGCCGGACCGGAGTGCTGGCATGTGGCGCTTGCAACCCCACGGGGGGAATTAAATTCCCTTCCTCAAATCACGCAGGCTCCACAGCATCCCTGCGGCGGCGGCCGCATCGCCACCTCGAAGCTTCCGCGCGCCGTCCTTCCGCTTCGATCCGAATCGGTCTCGCGCACTGGTAAAGGCCTCGTTCACAAACTCCTTGCTGCCGATCACCGCGCCGTCCGTAAAATACCGAATCCGGCAGCGCAGCATCTTCGCCATTCCCAGATCCTTCAACACGGTTTCATTGGCTTCGCTTTCAAGGAGTTCCGCAGTGTTCTTGGTAGTCTGGCCAAGTCCTTTTGCCGATTGGAAAACCTCCGCATGTCCGTTTTTCTTGCCGAGGGCCAGTCCCATCATGCGCCGATACAAACGCGAAACTTCCTCCCATTTCCCGGCGTCGAAAGCGACGCCCTGATCGCAAAAATACGCCCGCACCAGGCCTTCACGCGCCTTTTTGCCATTCCCCTTCTTTCCACCGCCCACCGCTTCCCCATAGCTGCTCCATCGATAATCCGCCGGATCCTGCACCATACCGGCGCGCACCGGGTTCAAGTCGATGTAGGCAGCCATGGTCCTTGCGGCAATGCCGTCTTCCACGATCACGCTCTTGAAGCGATCCTCCCACAAGGTTCCCGAGCGCGAATGCGCGCGGTTGAACCACTGGGTAAAGCGTTGCAGCAGTCCCTTCATGAGCTCGCCCAGATCCTGCATGCGGTAGGTAAAACGCCGGTGAATCGCATCCACCGCTTCGCCTACGCCACCTTCGTTTGTATAAACCGCCGTCCTGGCAGCGGCTAACTCCTTCGCCACGCCGGCCACAAACGCTTCGGTGTAGAGCGCCGACAAGCGCTTCAATAGCTCCTCATCCGAAAGCCCTCCCTCCGCCATCGGCGGAACCTCCAGCAGAAGATGAAAGTGATTGTCCATCAGGCAGTATGAAAGCACCCGGCATCCCGTGAAGTTCTCCTGCATGCACATCAAGGTCCGGAATTTCTCCTTTTCCTCCGTCCCCAGCACAAACTGCCGGTCCACTACGCGCGAAATCACGTGGTAAAGAACCGGTTTTCCGGCGGATTTTCGCCACTCGGCCAGCCAGCGTGCCTTTCTCATGGGAGAGACCTACCGGGACGGGGGAGAAATGGCAAGAAAAGATTCTGACTAAAGGCCCGTCCCTCTGTCACACCGGGACGGGGGAGAAATGGCAAGAAAAGATTCTGACTAAAGGCCCGTCCCTCTGTCACAGGCGGGGAGAGTGTTTTCTTTGGGGAAATGGTGATGGTGTGGGGACCTGATTGTCCCCTCTTCAGGCGGCGGGAGAGGAAGAGGCGGCCATGGGTGGACCGCCTCTTCCAAGGTGCCATGAAACAAGCCGACCGCTTACGCCGCGCGCTTCTGG
>JBIPMR010000616.1:0-3364 GCA_044369025.1 Luteolibacter sp. | reverse complement strand
GTAAGCTCGTCATTATCCCGTTGTCCGCACGCAAGGTCACCGCAAACGCACCGGGACCGTCCGCTTCATCGGGTGTCCAGCTCCAGAGTCCGCTCGCCGCGTCGTAGTCCGATCCCGCGGGCGAGGAAGCCACCGTGATCACCGGTGCCTCGTCGCTCATCCCGGCAACGCCGATTTCCGGCCGGGCTTCCAGCCGCGGAAAAACCGTCCGGTTGCGGCTGTCGCCCGCCTCATCTGTTACCCGTTCGCCGTTCCGCGTCCAGTGGCTGAAACAATATCCACTGCAGAGCTGGGTGAAGGCATAGTGTTGGAGTTAACCTCTGACTCAGGCGCGAGATACCGCAGCTCCTCGGGCACGATGCCGCGCGGTGAGCTGCGCACTGCTAGGCTTTTTCTGCTCGCGCCCTCGTAGCAGAGCGGCGCGGAAAGTCTGGCGGAGATGCCGCCGGCCTGGGACCGCGAGTCTGCGACTCGCCGGTCCATGAAAAGCGAAAGAGATGCCCTTCGGACCTTCCTTTCACCTCCCATGGGCGGCGAGTTTGAAACTCGCGGTCCCGGGGCTGGCGTTCCGACGCCGGGTCGGCCTAACGTGGCTGACTGCGCAGATTTCACCATTCATCCCACCGATTGCGCTTTGATCAGATCTCCTCTTGAAAACCTGGAACCTCCCGTCTATCTCTGCGCCGGCGAGCCAAGCCACCTTTTCCAAACGCCATGAACGCCCTTACCCGAAGCCTTTCCGCCTACTGGTCCTCCTCGATCGGGAAAAAATTCATCGTCGCCATCAGCGGCATCGTCCTCGTGTTGTTCCTTGCCGGGCACTTGATCGGAAACCTCGTCGTTTACATGGGCCCGGAGGCTTTCAACGCCTACGCGTATTTCCTCCACCACATGCTCCATGGCGCGGGGATCTGGCTGTTCCGCGTCGTGATGCTGTTCATGATCGCGGCGCACATCGTGGCCACCATCGCGCTCACCCGCCAGAACCGCGCCGCCCGCCAAGCTTACGAATATCCCGCCACCATCCAAGCTTCCAAGTCATCCCGGGCGATGATCCTCACCGGACTCACCATCCTCGCGTTCGTCATCTATCACCTGCTCCACTTCACCGCCCGCGTCGGCAACGAATACAACAACCCGGCGCTCTATCGTTACATGCTCGACGGCAAGGAAGTCCACAACGCCTGGAAAATGGTGATCGACGGCTTCAGTTGGTGGCCCGCCACGGTTTTCTACGTGATCGCCATGACCCTGCTCTGCTCGCACCTGATGCACGGCGTCGGCTCGATTTTCCAGACCCTTGGGTTCCGTTCGAAAAAGGCCGCCGGCCTCATCAAACAGATCTCCATCGGCTACAGCCTCTTCATCTGGCTGGGTTTCATTTCCATCCCCGTCGCCATCCTGGTGTTCGGCTTCGGCCGCTGATCCGTCTTCCAGCCCACCCATTTCCAACCGCCCACTCATCATGTCCATCGTTCTCGACAGCAAAATCCCGTCCGGCCCCATCGAACAGAAATGGTCGAAGCACAAGATGGAATCCAAGCTCATCAATCCGGCGAACAAGCGGAAATTCACCGTCATCGTCGTCGGCTCGGGACTCGCCGGCGGGGCCGCCGCCGCCTCGCTTTCCGAGCTTGGCTATCAGGTGAAGTGTTTTTGCTATCAGGACAGCCCGCGCCGCGCCCACTCGATCGCGGCGCAGGGCGGCATCAACGGTGCCAAGAACTACCAGAACGACGGCGATTCGATCCGCCGTCTGTATTACGACACCATCAAGGGCGGCGATTTCCGCTCGCGCGAGGCCAACGTCTATCGCCTCGCCGAGGTTTCCAACCAGATCATCGACCAATGCGTCGCCCAGGGCGTGCCGTTCGCCCGTGAATACGGCGGTCTGCTCGACAACCGCTCGTTCGGCGGCTCGCAGGTTTCGCGCACCTTCTACGCCCGCGGCCAAACCGGCCAACAACTGCTGATCGGCTGCTATCAGGCGCTTGAAAAGGAAATCCAGCGCGGCGGCGTGAAAATGTATTCGCGCACCGAGATGCTCGATCTGGTGCTCGTCGACGGCCAGGCCAAGGGTATCGTCGTCCGCGACCTGGTCACCGGCGAAATCTCGTCGCACGCGGCGGACGCCGTGGTGCTCGCCAGCGGCGGTTACGGCAACGTCTTCTTCCTTTCCACCAATGCGATGGGCTGCAATGTCACCGCCGCGTGGCGTGCCGCGCGCCGCGGGGCCCTGTTCGCCAACCCGTGCTACACCCAGATCCATCCGACCTGCATTCCGGTCAGCGGCGACTACCAATCCAAGCTCACCCTGATGTCCGAGTCGCTGCGCAACGACGGCCGCATCTGGGCCCCGAAAAGCAAGGAAGTCGCTGAAAAGCTCCGCAACCGACAACTCAAGGCCAGCGACGTCGCCGAGGACGACCGCGATTATTTCCTCGAGCGCAAATACCCGTCCTTCGGCAACCTCGCCCCGCGGGACATCTCCTCGCGCGCCGCCAAGGAAGTCTGCGACGAAGGCCGCGGCATCGCCTCGACCGGCCTCGGCGTCTATCTGGATTTCCGCGACGCCACCAAGCGCCTCGGTGAAGACACCATCCGTTCGCGCTACGGCAATCTGTTCCAGATGTATGAGAAAATCGCCGGAGAGGACCCTTACCAGGGGCCGATGATGATTTACCCCGCCGTGCACTACACCATGGGCGGCCTGTGGGTGGACTATAACCTGATGTCCAACGTCCCGGGCCTGCATGTGTTGGGCGAAGCGAATTTCTCCGATCACGGGGCCAACCGCCTCGGGGCTTCCGCCCTGATGCAGGGACTCGCCGACGGCTACTTTGTCATCCCGACGACCATCGCCAACTACCTGGTCAGCCAGAAACCCGGCTCGATCAACACCGCGATGCCCGAGTTCAAACAGGTCGAGGCCGAGGCCAAGGAGCGGGTGAACAAACTGATCTCCATCCAGGGAACCCGCACCGTCGATTCCTTCCACCGCGAACTCGGTCTCACCATGTGGGACCACTGCGGCATGGCCCGCTCCCGCGAAGGGCTCACCGAAGCGCTGGAAAAAATCCCCGCCATCCGCGAGGAGTTCTGGGCCAACGTCCGCATCCCCGGATCCGGTGCCAACGTCAACATGGAGCTGGAAAAAGCCGGTCGCGTCGCCGACTTCCTCGAGTTCGGCGAAGTGATGTGTTACGACGCGCTCGACCGCGAGGAATCCTGCGGCGGGCACTTCCGCGTCGAGCATCAATTCTTCGACCACGATCCGGAGGTCGTCTCCGGCAGCACCCAGGCCGGTGAAGCCAAGCGTCACGACGACCGCTTCGCCTACGTCGCCGCCTGGCAATACAACGGC
>JBIPMR010000615.1:0-3366 GCA_044369025.1 Luteolibacter sp. | reverse complement strand
GCCACCAATATTCTTCGGGACGACAGGCGGTACAGAAACATCTACGCGCTGTGGCACCTATGGGAGCGAAAAGACGAAGAAAAGATCTCTCGGGTGGAACGGCTGCGGAGATTGTCTTCGGGAATGGATCGTTACGCGGCGATTCTGTGCGCCCGCGCCTTCGGCCTTCTGAATATGGTTTCAGAGGGTGGCAAGGACAGCCCTAAAGAATGCGTTTTCGAGCCCGGATGCATGCCTGTCGAATTGAAGCGCGGATGGTCTTTTGGCTGGAACGAGAATGGAACGTTTGTTCTGCGCTCCCCCGTCGGAGAATCGGTTCTCAGCATCGTGGCAATAGCGGCACAGGTGGATCGCCTGCCTGTCGAACTCGTTGGCGAACTTGCGGCTATTTCCGAAGGTGTGGAGATCGAGGCGCCACCGGTCCTGCTCCTATCTTTAGGGCACATCGACGAGTCGCCGGTCACTTGGTCGAACGAGTTTGTGGCGTGGCGCGAAGGACAACGCCACACGCTCGTCAATATTCCCAGGTTACTGCTTCTAGAGGTTTCACCATCTCGCCTCGATCCCGTCGAGCATGTGGCTCGTGTAATCCGCCGCGTGATAGCGGAAGTGGAGTGGCCGACACTTCCGGTGAAGATTACCGTGCCACGGGGATTTGCTTCAGTCTCCCGAGAACTTCCTCAGCCCATCGGTGAATCACTTTCGCGGGCACCATCAGCGGAACTTTTCTCCGAGGTTACCCGGCGTCACAAGATCACCGGTGAGGCCGTGGCCAGACTCACAGAAAATCTGGACGAACTCGGTCGCCAGATCCAGCGCGGCAAGTCGGGGCCTCACGCGAGGGAGTTGGCGCAAGAGAAAAGCAGGCTTCAGAGCGAACTGAAAACCTACGAAGGCACTTTGGTGATTTGGCAGGAGCTCCTTGCTGAGCTGGACCACGTGACGAAGCTCTTCTCCCCAGCCATGATCTGCCCTTGCTGCGGCCGCACCACTTCGAATGCACCTGAGGCATCAATGTTTTCTTGTTCCTCCGATTCATGCAGCACCAGATGGGGAAAGCGCCAGGACGCAAAAGGCTGCATGCACCTATTCTTGATGCCGAACGGCGAAGATTCGTCCAATCCGCCGCATGGCCAGGATCCGTTGGACCGCTACGGCGCGGATTTCCTCTAAATGCACACCAATCTCAACCTCCCAGCAGTCTAACATGAACAGCGTATCAGCAGTATGCGACGAGTCTTTCGATAACGATTTCATCGGAATCGAAGGCCTTCTCACTTGGAGGCCATGGGTTGGAGTGAATTACAGCAAGCAATCACCGGACAACCGTCTGCTCATCGTGGGTGAGTCCCACTACATTGGTGAAAAAGACCCGGCAAAGATCAGCGACAGCATTCAAAAGCATCATGGCGACTGGTCCGTTACCCGCGAGGCAGTGAGCAATGGATTTCTCAAGAAGGCTTGGGCAAATCCAACCTACTCCGGAGTGGATCAGCTTCTGCTCCCCGGTGAGACACGAGATCGCCATGCATTCTGGGGCGATGTCTGTTTCTACAATTTCATTCAGCGGATCATGTCTTCGCCGGGTGAGCGCCCCACCAAGGACGACAACTCGAAAGGGTGGAAAGCATTCCTGAAAGTCGTGGAAATTTTGCACCCCAGCCACTGCCTCTTCATCGGAGTCGAAGCATCGAACCATTTCAATTGCGTCATGCGGCAGGAGTCCGCCACCTTCACCAATGTGACAAAGCCTGATAAGGTGGGCCGTACCTGGGGCCGGCACGCCACCCTGAAGGTTTCCGGCAAGGACTTGCCGATCCATTTCATCAAGCATTCAGGCATGTGTTTCAGCCCGGACAAGTGGCGTGCCTACCTCCAGCACCAAGCTCCGGAATTGATGCAACTCGTTTCAAATCCAGCCTACCGCCTTCCTGCGATCACAAATCCCTAGACCTCTCGCCCCCTCGAATCCACCAACCGCAACGGAAACCAACGCTTGATCCGTTGAAAAAACCGTGCATTATTTTCAACATGAAAGTTGCCACCACCAACCACCCACAGCAAATCCTCCGCCGGATCAAGGCGAAGGGGCCGGGCTGGGCGTTCACCCCGCATGATTTTGCGGATCTGGGCGATCCCCGCTCCATCGGCATGGCGCTGACCCGTTTGATGCGCAGCGACACAATCCGGCGAATTGGCCACGGTCTTTACGACACACCGCACAGCCACCCACTTCTTGGAAAAGTGGGTGCCGGCACGGACGCCGTCGTCGATGCCATCGGCAGAAAGCGGAATCTGAGGCTTCTTCCTTCCACCGCCACCGCGGCCAATCAGCTCGGGCTGAGCACCCAGGTTCCAGCCCAACTGGTTTATCACACTGACGGCGCACCCACCCGCCTGATGCTGGGAAATCTCCAGATCGATCTCCGGCGGAACACCGGCCGCATGCTCGCGCTCGCCGGTCGTTCCAGCGGACTCGTGGCCCAAGCCCTGCGCGATGTGGGAAAAGACAAGGTCACGCCCGATCATCTCCGCCGCGTGCGTGATCACCTTCCGGCCTCCGCCCGCAAACAACTCACCCTGGACATCCTCCTCGTCCCCGCATGGATGCGCCCCCATTTCAAAGAAATCTCCCGCGACAATGACTGAAATTCGTTTTTCACCTTCTTTCCGCTGCTTTGAGCCCTGTTGACCCCAGATTCGCTCTAAAATTTAAATTAATGGACACTTTACGTCTTCTTTTGCATATTAAAGAACACAATGACCGAAGATAAACGAGTTTCGGAAGTTTTGGACGACTTTCAGCGACGGGGCCTGTACGGCTTCGAACGCTCTCGCTTGGAAAAGTCACTCGCCACCTCGCCGGCGGCGGTGGGCAAGGCCCTCAACAGACTCGCGGCCAAAGGCCGGGTGAAACGCATTCGTAAGGATTTTCACGCCATCCTTCCGGTGGAATACTCCCGTCAAGGCATGATCCCCGTCGATTGGTTTCTCGACGACCTCATGCGCTCCATGGGCCTGCCCTCCTACTACCTTGGCCTCCAGAGTGCCGCCGCCCTTTACGGAGCCGGCCACCAGCAAATCCAGCAGGTCCAAGTGGTCCTCCCGCGACAGGAGCGCGCCATCGAACGGCCAGGCCTTTCCGTCCGATTCTTCTGCAAACAGGATTTCGCCTCCACTCCCCTGCAATCCCACAAAGGCCACGGCGGCTTGCTGCCGGTTTCCACCCCAGAGGCCACCGCCCTCGACCTGGTCCGCTACGAACGTCAGGTCGGCGGTCTCGATGCTGTCATCACCATTCTGGCCGAACTGGCGGAATCCATGAACCCCGAAAAACTCGCCGCAGCCGCAGCCAAATCCGAGTTG
>JBIPMR010000614.1:0-3367 GCA_044369025.1 Luteolibacter sp. | reverse complement strand
CCCTTTGACACCGCCTTGAACCGCATCAAGGAATGCACCGAGCCGGACAACGCGATCTTCGTTTATCAATACCGGGGTTCGCTTTCCAGCCTTCGCAGCGACCAGACGCGCGAACCGATGGTTTCGATCAAGGGCAAGGTGGTTGGCAAGGACTACGTGGTGGTTCCGATGATGCGCCGCGTGACCGAAAGCGAATTCCTCAAGGATCTGGCGGCACTTGAGGGCTCGCTGTATCTGGTGAAATGCAAGCAGCTCTACTTCAAGGGCGGTGAGCTCGTGATGGATGATCGCAGCGGCGATGCGAGCGGGAAAAAAGAGCTGCTCGATCCCAAGACCGGACTTGAGTGGAAAAACTCCGCATCCTTCCCGGAAGCAGTGATTCCGTTCGCCGCTGAGTTCTATTTCGTCCCGACAAACGCTCCATCTTATTTCTCCGTCTCAAAGGGCAAGGCGACAGCGGCTTTCACGGCGAAATTCAAGGCGCTGAAAACTCCGGTCTTCACCCTGAATCTAGCGGTTCGACGCTGAACCGGTGGCAAGGGGCCAGGCGCTTGCCGCCCGGGCATGTCCTGGTTCCAGCCTCGGTCAGGCTATCCGTGTCGTCACTTCATCCGACTAGCCCGAAAACGCTCCCTTGATCAACCTGCCATTCTGGTAATGGGAGATTGCCGGGAATTGTGAACCGGAAACCCATTTCAAAAACCCAATCGCGCCAGCACTTTCTTTAAGCCATCGACAACCCCCAAATACCATGATGCCAAAAACCCAATGGACAGAAACCAACACCAGTGCCGGAACCTGCCACGTTCGCCGGTCCGGCCCCGGCCGCCATCACTGCCGCAAGGTCGCTTCAGCCGTCGTCGTCGCCGTGCTCGCCGGGTTTTCCCCCGTCTCGTCGCTTCGCGCCGCTGACACGGTGTTGCTCACCGAGGACTTTGAATCTTACCCCCTCGCCACCAACCCCACGGTGATAGCCGCACCTAACGCCTTCGGTGTGAAGACGAGCACCAACACCACTGCGGTAGTTGGCAGCACCATCATCGGCGGCACCAGCGGCAAGGTCGCCAATTTGCTCGACCCCGGAGATCGTGTGTCTGGCGGCTTGGAGTTCAATTCCGGAAACGCCGGGTATTCGGCCATGGTGGTTTCCTTTGAGCTCTTTAGCAACGCGACTCAAGCGGCCAATCAGAGCCTGAACATTTCCCTCACGGGTTGGAATACCGCGGTCGGTTCACAGGGGAGCGGCTCTAACCGACGGCTCGCCCAGATCCAGTTTGACCAGTTCAACACCGCCACCCCGGGCTTTTTCGTCAAAACCGGCGGCACCGCCACCACCACCCATTTCAGCGGCACCTATGTCGCAGCGAACAAGCAGACCGTTAAAATCTACGCCAACGACCACGACACGGCCGTCATCAACTACAACGGCCCGGACAGCGTCCATCGTTCCTTGCCGGCCAATAGCTTCGCAGTGTTTCTCAATAATGGGATCGTAACGATGAGCAACTCTCTGGTTTACGCGCCGCTCAGCCTCACCGCGGTCGATGCCACCACCCTCGCCACCCTCACCGGCAATGCCAATCTCGGGCGTTTCGGATTCACGACGTCCACCGCCGGCGCGGGCAACTGGCTGATTGAAAATGTGGTGATTTCGGAAATGGATCCCAACGCGCAGCCCCCCAATCTCCCTCCCGTCGTCACCAGCGCCACCACGGCCACGGGTTTCATCAACGTGCCATTCTCCTACCAGATTGTGGCCGCCAACGCCACTTCGTTCGGTCTGACCGGAACCCTCCCCGACGGGCTTGTTTTCAATACCGGGACAGGTCTCATCGCCGGCACGCCGACGACCCTCGGTGGACCCACCACCGTCGTCCTCACCGCCACCAACGCCCAGTCTCAGGTGAGTGCCCCGGTGAATCTCGACATCACGATCGCGTCTCCGATCAACACCTTTACCGGCAGCAACTCCAGTCTGAATAACACCGCAAGTTGGTCGGTGACTGCCAGCCCCACCGCGAGCACGAGTGTGGGGAGCTTCCTGGATCTCACTCTCGCTTCGAGCGTCACCAGTCTAACGACCAGCTCAGGCAATGTTTACGCCAAATCCTGGAACAGCACCAACGGCGGCAGTTACAGCGTCAGCTCGCTCAGTGCTGGCACCACCGCGTTCCGGATGGGGAATACCAGCAGCGGCGCCGATACCACGCCGTTTGACAACTTGGTCTCCGGCGTGCAAAACGACCTGGTCTATCTCTCGGGCGGCTCGGATCTGACGTTCCCGCCGGCGAACCCAACATCGCCCGCCACACCTCCCACCGTGGAACTCAGGAACAGCGGAAATTTCAACATCGGCTCCGGCTCGATTCTCGATGTTCAAACCGTCATTACCGATGCCGGCAGCCGCGCGCTCACCAAGACCGGTGTCGGCACCGCGATCCTCGGCGGCGCGAACTCCTATCGCGGCGGCACCACTCTATCCGCCGGCACCTTGACCCTCGCCGGCTCCGCCAGCCCGACCCGCAATGCACAGGCCAAGGCAATCGTCACGGGTGGCGTCGTGACCGGTTACACCGTGATCGATGGCGGCGCGGGTTACACCGTCGCTCCCACCGTGACGATCGGCAAAAACACCGGTGAAGGAACCGTGGTCACCGCAACCGCAACCGCCACGATCAGTGGCGGCGTGGTCACCGCCATCAACGTCGTTGCCGGCGGAAGCGGATATCTGGTGGCTCCCAAAGTGCAGATTTACAGCAACCAGTCACCGCTCGGAACCGGCGCGGTCACGCTGGCCGCTGGCACTTTAAGCGCCACGGTCGATGCCGATCTCTCGCGCATCACCGACTATCCGGATGCAACCAACGCCTTTTTCAGACTCAGCGGCACGAACACCACGGTCAACGGCCCCATCACTATCAACGTGGCTGATACCCGGACCGTCAACGCCTACACGCTCGCGGGAAATGGCGATTCCGCCAATTTGATCACCAAGAATGGCCTGGGAACCCTCTGGCTGAGAGGCAGCGGGGCCACCTCCTTGAGCGGAGGATGGAGCATTGATGCGGGAACCTTGTTTGTCGGCACCTCCTCCAGCCAGGGCCTTGGAACGGGCACCCTCACCATGAACGGTGGAAACCTGCGTTTCAGCAAAGGTGTCAGCTCCACGGGAACCTACACGGGACACGGGCAGGACGCTCCGCTTGAAGTCCTGCAGCACACCACGATCACTCTGGATGCCAATCCCTTGAGCCCCTCCGGATCCAACACGGTGAGCTTTCCCAGCCTGGCGATCGGGACCAAGACGATTCACTTGGTGAAAAGCGCGACGGCCAAATCCAGCGCGGACCTTGGCTTTGTCGATCCG
>JBIPMR010000067.1:0-10293 GCA_044369025.1 Luteolibacter sp. | reverse complement strand
AATGAGGGGGGGCTGGCGACGTTGGGGATGAAATGGGGACCGTGGAGGTAAATCCAAAGTCCGGACCCTGCGGATGTGCTTATTTCACACACCAGCATGTTGCCCCGGAATGCGGTTCTCCGGCTATGGGGTCTATCCCTACTCCTCGCAAGCGTGCCATGGGCAGAATTTTCGTGCCGCACAAATTAGCCCTTGCATTCACTTCCGCTTGGAACGCCCTTCTTGTCGTCAGTTACCCGAATGAATCACGCCCCCCCAAAAATACGGCATTTTGCCGAGCGTCTGATGGCTCATGCGGCGCAGGGGAACCGATCCAAAAAGATCGAGTTCCCGACGGCGGTGCCCATGGTCTCGAAAATGCGCCCCCATCTGGCGACGCTGATGGGAACCGGCGGTTTCGACACGCTGGTGGCGCGGGCGCTCGCGCGCGCCGGCACCGAGGTCCCGTGGTTGTTGGAGATCCGGGTGAAGACCGATGGATCCCTCGACGGGTTCGACGATCTGGAAGGGCGCGTGGATCCGGCCGAAATCACCCGTGGCAGCGTGGTCCTGGTCGCCAGCATACTCGGCTTGTTAGTGGCGTTCATCGGCGAGATTCTAATACTCCGGCTGATGCGGGATATCTGGCCGAAATTTCCCGACAGCGATTACTTCACCCAAGGAGACAAAAATGAAAAAACAAACTGACGCGGCAAAACGCCAATTGCCGAAAACAGCCGCCGAGCAGCCGGCGAAGGTCGCCATCCGCAAGTTGCCGACCGGCGTCCGTGGTCTCGACGAGATCCTCGGCGGTGGCATCCCCGAGTTTTCCTTCAACGTCATCGCCGCATCTCCCGGCTGTGGGAAAACCACGCTGGCGCACCAGATCGTGTTCGCCAATGCGACGTTGGACAAACCCGCGCTTTATTTCACCGTGCTGGGCGAGCCCGCGATCAAGATGCTGCGCTATCAGCAGCAGTTCACCTTCTTCGACGAATCCAAGCTGGGCGGTGCGATCCGCTTCATCAATCTCAGCGACGTGGTCATGGAGAAGGATCTCGATGCGGTGCTCGCCGCGATCGTCAAACAGGTCATGGCGGCCAATCCCGGCGTGGTGGTGGTGGACTCCTTCCGCACCGTGATGCGCAAGGCGGTGGCCGGCAATGCCGAGATGGAGATGCAGCGCTTCATCCAGGGACTCACCCAGTTCCTGACCAGCTGGGAGGCCACCACCTTCCTCGTCGGCGAGTATGCCGAGGATGAAATGCGCGGCGACCCCCTGTTCACCATCGCCGACGGGTTGTTCTGGCTCTCGCAGGTGAGCCAGCGCAACTCCGTCTCCCGCAAGCTCCAGATCATGAAACTGCGCGGCCAGGAATCCGTGCCGGGGCTGCACACCATCCGCATCAGCAACAGCGGCTTGCAGGCGTTTTCCCGCACCCTCGGCTTTGAGGGACAGCAGACGCTTTCCACCCGCAGCCGTCGGCTTTCCACCGGCGTCCCGGAACTCGACGCGATGATGGGCGGCGGCATTCTCGAGGGCGACAGCTGCCTCATCGCCGGGCCGTCCGGCACCGGCAAATCGGCGCTGGCCACCCAATTCATCGCCGAGGGACTGCGGCGCCGTGAACCCGGCATCATCGCGATCTTCGAAGAACGTCCGCGTGGCTATGCCGCCCGCGCCGCCAGCTTGGGGATCGATCTGAAATCCCCGCAGGAAAAGGGCGAACTCGAAATCCTCTATCTGCGCCCGCTCGACCTCTCCGTCGATGAAACCATGCAGGAAATCCTCGACGCCGTGCAACGCACCGGCGCGACCCGGCTGGTGATCGATTCGCTGGTGGGCTTCGAAATGGCGCTTGCTCCGGGATTCCGCGAGGATTTCCGCGAGTCGCTCTATCGGATGATCGTCGCTCTCACCGGTGCCGGCGTCACCATCGTCAGCACCGTCGAGGTCGAGGACAATTTCACCTCGATGCCCTTCAGCCACTACGCCATCTCTTTCCTGACGGATGACATGATCCGCATGCGTTATGTGGAAATCGACGGCCAGCTCCGCAAGGTGATGGTCGTGATCAAGATGCGCGGCGGCAATCACAGCAAGGACATCCGCGAATACATCATCACTGACAAGGGCGTCGTGATCATCGGCCCCCGCAAGACCGATTACGCCGCGCTGACCACCGGAATTCCGGTGCGGATCGGTCACGTGGAGGAATCGCCGCCGGAACCCAAGGCGAAAAACTGATCGGACCCGCGCTCATGAAATCCAAGCCCCCGGCAACCGCAGGTGATCCTCCATCAGACCTGGTGCTGATGAATGAAGCCCTGATGCTCGGGGCGCTGCGCCAGGATGAGCTGATGGAGGCGGTCCGGACATCAGAAACCCGCTACCGCAGGCTCTTCGAAGAATCGCACGACGGAGTCCTGCTGATCCATCCCGTCACGCGTAAAATCACGGACGCCAATCCCTCGATCTGCCAGCTGCTCGGCCACCCCCGCGAAGACGTGATCGGCAAAGAACTGATCGAGATCGGCCTGCTCAAAAGCGTCCGGGCGAGTCGGGAGATGTTCGCGAATCTGAAGAAACACCACAAGGTTCGCTATGACCATCTTGCCCTGGAAAGTGGTGCGGGAAGCCACCGGGGCGTCGAAGTGGTGGCCAATCTCTATCAGGAGAATGGCAGCTTCGTGATCCAGTGCAACGTCCGCGATATCACGGAGCGCATGAAAGTCGAGAACGCCCGGCGGCAGCTCGACGTGTTGACCGCCTCGAATCTGAAGCTCAATCACGAGCTCGTCCGGCGCCAGGCCATCGAGGACGCCCTGAGGATCAGCAAGCAGCATCAAGAGCGGATGCTCAAGGAATCGCAGAAGCACCAGGCGCAGTTGCGCGACATGTCCCATCAGATTTTGCGCGCCCAGGAGGACGAGCGGAAACGCATCAGCCGCGAGCTGCACGACGTCATCGCCCAAGCCCTCGTGGGCATCAATGTCCACGTCGCCACGCTCGCTCAAATCGATGCGGGTGACGCCGGAAGCCGCCGCCAGAAAATCGCCCGCACCCACCAGCTCATCGAGGAATCCGTGGATCTCGTCCACAGGTTCGCCTCCGAGCTGCGGCCCACCATGCTCGACGATCTCGGGCTGATTCCGGCGCTTCATAGTTACATGAAAAACTTCATGGAGGAGACCGGCATCCGTGCCAGCCTCAAGTCCTATGCCGGCATCGAGAAAGCCAGTGGCACTGTGCGCACCGCCCTTTTCCGCGTCGCCCAGGAATCCCTCACCAACGTCGCCCGCCATGCGGGAGCCACCCGGGTGGCCGTCAGCATCGAGGATCTCAAGGGCAGCATCCGCATGAAAATCAGTGACGACGGCCAGGGCTTCGACGTGGAGGGCGCCGACGGCGCGAAGGAGAGCAACCGCCTCGGCCTGCTCGGCATGCGCGAACGCATCGAAATGTTAGGCGGCAGCTTCTGCGTCGAATCCGCACCCGGTAACAGCACCACCATCCACGTGGAAGTCAAAGCGTTGGATTCCGGCGCGCGGAAGCGGGCGGCCAGAAAATCCTCCCGGGACTCAACCCTCGAATGCCCATGAAAACCATCACCGTGCTGCTTGCCGAAGACCACGCCATCGTTCGCGAAGGCTTGCGGGCGCTGCTCAAAATCGAGACGGACATCGAAGTGATCGGCGAGGCTGCCAACGGTCGCGAAGCGGTCAAACTCACCCGTTCGCTTTGCCCCGACGTGGTGGTCATGGACATCGCCATGCCCTTGCTCAACGGGCTCGAAGCCACCCGTCAGATCCTGCTCGACGCCCCCGCCACCCGGGTGCTGATCCTTTCCGCGCACAGCGACGACGCCTATCTGGAAAGCGTCGTGTCGATCGGAGCCGCGGGATATGTGATCAAACAAAACGCCGCCAACATCCTGCCCAAGGCGATTCGTGAAATCCACGCGGGCAAACCTTTCATCAGCCCCGACATTTCAAAGCGCCTCAAGCGCCATCTGCACAGTGCCGCCGGTTCCAAGCCGCCGACCCAACTCACCACGCGGGAAATGGAAGTGCTGCAACTCATCGCCGAGGGCAAGCCGAACAAGGAAACCGCGGACCTGCTCCACATCAGCATCAAGACCGTCGAGAAACACCGGCAGAAGCTGATGGATAAACTCGAAATCCACGACACCGCCAGCCTCACCCGCTACGCCATCGCCAACGGCATCATCGAAAGCAGCGTGCAGATAACGATCCTGTAGGCGGGATCGGTGGCGGCCTGGCGCGCATCGGGTCTGATAGGGCAAGGAGCAGGGACGAATGGCGCGCGGCCGGCCGGATTCCCCATCTCTAAGCACGCTTCATGCGTGCTGGATGTCGATGCCCGAAGTAGTCGTCTCCAACTCCCGCCGCCGCCCATGGCATGAACCGTCCCTCCAGGACGGGATCCATGCCCATGCCAACCACCCGGCACTGCGTGCCGGGCTGTGATGAATGGTCCCGTTGGGACGAAGAGGGGCATTTGTGTCTAAAGATCGGGGGCAACGCCCCGGGTATGGGTGTTTTACGGATGATGAACCCTGAAGGGGCGATCCAAGCGGATGGGCGGCGGATCGTTTCGCCCCTTCAGGGCTGGTAGTCCTTTTGAGCTCTAACCTAGGGCGTTGTCCCAGGCTGAGGTCTTTCAGGCCTTTGGCCCAAAAGACGGGGGAATTTTGCTTCTGCGCGAATCCTCAGAGGGATTGCGCTTTAGCGTGAACTCCGGGCGATCTCTCGGTCGCACAAGCGGCCGCGGGCTACTTGAGTCCGTGGCGGCCGAGGAGATTGTAAACGGAGCGTTCGGAGATCCCGAGTTCGCGCGCGGTCCTGGCTTTGTTTTTGCCGGTGCGCAGATAGGTCTGGATGAAGGCGTTGCGCTCCACTTCCTGAAGCGTCAGGCCGCGGTTGTCGCCCGGTGCCGGACCAGCGGGGCCTTCGCTGCGGCCTTTGAGCAGGTGCTGGACATCGTGCTCTTCCAACTTGGCATGCTCGGTGAAGGCGGTGGCACGCTCGAGCACGTTCTGGAGCTGGCGGATGTTTCCCGGCCAGTCGAAGCCGCTGAGCGCCTGCATGGCTCCGGGCGAAATCTGCCAGCCTTCGGTCCCGCGCCTGAGGGCGATGGCCGCCAGGATTTCGCTGACCAAGGCGGGCATGTCCTCGATCCGGTCGCGCAGCGAGGGAATGGTGAGTTCGATGATGTTGAGCCGATAGTAGAGGTCTTCACGAAAGGTTCCCTGTTCCACGCGTTCCCGCAGGTTGATGTTGGTGGCGGCGATGACGCGGGCGTTGGTCTCGAGCTGCTTGCTGCCGCCGACGCGGAAGAATTCGCGGTCCTGGAGCACGGTGAGAAGTTTCGGTTGGAGCTCGGTGGGCAGGTCGCCGATTTCATCGAGGAAAAGCGTTCCCTTGGTGGCCTGTTCGAAGCGCCCGGTGCGGGTGGCGGTGGCGCCGGTGAAGGCTCCGCGTTCGTGGCCGAAGAGTTCGGATTCCAAAAGTTCGCGGGGTAGGGCGGGGCAACTGACGGTGATGAAATCCTCGTCCGCGCGTTGGCTGAGGCGGTGGATTTCCCGTGCGAAGTGGGTTTTTCCGGTGCCGCTTTCCCCGGTGAGGAGAATCGTGCTGTCGAGGCGCGCGGCCTTGGCAAGGTGGTCTAATAATTTAACAAGCGACGGATTGGCGCTGGTGAGCTTGGTCCCGGTGGCTTTTTTCCCGGAACCCGCGAGGGCGGGCGCGGGCTGGTTTTTGCGGGCCTGGCGCGACTGGCCGAGCAGGTTGAAGAGGCGCTTGAGTTCGAAGGGCTTGGTTAGGTAATCCACGGCACCCGCACGCAGGGCTTGCACGGCGGTTTCGGCATCATTGAATCCGGTGAGCATGATGACCGGAAGCGCCGGGAAAAGCTGGCGGATTTTGCCCAGCGTCTGCATGCCGTTCATGCCGGGCATTTCGTGATCGAGAACCACCGCGCTGATCGCGGGGCTGAGCCGTTCCAGGGCCTCCTGGCCGGAGCTGGCCACCACCGGGCGCCAACCGAGATCCTGGGCGGCGATGACCAGCAGGCGCTGGATGGTTTCGTCATCGTCAACGATGAGCAGGTTCGGAGCGGTGGTGGAGGTGGCAGACATCAAATTCAGAAAGGGTGATCGTCAAGATGCACCAAGGCAAAGTGGGAAGCAAACGGGAACGAGAACAGGGGTCATGCGGGCGGTGCGTCACTCTCCAGAGTCTGCCGGATGCATTTCAGAAGGGTTTCGGCGAGGGCCTGCACGCGGGGTTGCCGGCGGATGGTGGATGAAGCGGTCATGGTCATGCGTTCAGTGCCCGCTCCCTTCATGGAACCGCGGTCCTTTTGTCCATTCTCGGCGAGGAGCCACCCAAGGTCCAAACGCTCTACTGGACAAAAACCAGCCTGCCAAGGGAACCCGATTGAAAAAAGGGTCAACACACATGGCAGACTGGCGTTTGAGTGGGCCGAGGCCCGTTTTGTTCCCCCCCCGGAGAACGATGGATCGATCGCAGCCCCCGTGCCAAAATCGACGGGTTGACTCCAAACTCCTGATTATAAGCGCGTTGAAATAACCATGCCGCATCAGCCCGGATGGCATGCCATGAAAAATCCTGCAACATCTGCGGTCGCTTCCGCAAACCCTGCTGGATTTGCAGGGTTTGCCTGCGCGATGCGCGCGGGGAGGGGCGTCAAATGGCGTCCACGGTTTCGGCGAGCATCTGCAAGCCCTTGGGCTGGATGATGCCCATCCCGGTGCCGGGGAGGAACCAGACCCCGATCCCGGCGTCCCGGCAATAGATGATCTCCGCGCCTTCGGGGGATTCCGCCCGATAGAATTTACCGTCGCGGTTCTGTCTGAGGAATTCGTGGTATTTTTCGCACCAGGGATCGGTGACCACCGGGAATCGTTTCTCGCCGAGCTCCTCGAGCTCCGGCAGCGTCGCGGGGCGGATGGTCTTGCGAACCACCGCGCGGCGGTTCTCCATGGTGTTGTCTGGCCAGTCGTCGTGGTTCATGATGTGTTAGCGGGGTTGAGGGTGGGGATTCGCCCGTGACAGCAGCCGGATGCCGGGTGCCGCCGTCAGGCCGTGGGCGAGGATGCTGAGCAGCACCGTGAGCATCACCGCGTGGCGGGTCATTTGCTCGCCGGGCAGATGTTTTTCCTGCTCTAGATAGACCAGCCCGAGCACGATGGAAGCCAGCCCGCGCGGGCCGAACCAGCCCATGAAGGCGATGGTGCCTCGCTCAAGCCCGCTGCCGACCAGCGAGATGGCCACCGGCAGCATCCGCACCACGGTGAGGCTGAGCAGCGCATAGATCACGGGGGCGATGCCGAAATTTCCCGAATCCCGCGCGAAGATCATGCCGAACAGGAAGAAAACCGATAGGTTGAGGATCTGGCCCCACTCTTCGGTGAATTCGCCGCTGTGTTTGCCCGCGTGTTTGAAGGTCACCTGGACAAACAGCCCGGCGGCAAACGCGGCGATGAACGGGCTCGCGCCCCAAGGGTCCGAGAACATCAAACAGAACACCGGTAGCGAAACCACCGCGAGCTGCTGGAACGACTCCGCCATCCAATGCGCGCGCCGTGCGGCATTCAGCAGCCAGCCGCCGATCAGGCCGACCCCCGCGCCGATCAGCAACCCGAGCCCGAGTTGCTCGCCGATGAAGCGGGCGAAGCTCGTCTCTCCCTCGCCGGCGGCCGCCATCGCGATGAAGAATAACAGAAACGGCACCGACAAACCGTCGTTGAGGCCGGCCTCGACATTGAGCGCCTGGCGCACGCGCACGGGAACCCGCGGGCTGTTGACGATGATTTGGCCGAGCCCGGCATCGGTGGGCGCGAGGATGGCGCCGAGGATGCCCGCTTCCCAAAGTGTCAGTTGCGGAAACACGAGTTTGGCGGCCAGCGCGCCTAACAGGATGGTGAGCGGCATCCCGACGCTCAACAAACGCGCGGGCAGCTCGCGGATGTTGCGCAGGATTCTCAGGTCCGTGCGGCTGGCGTCGGTGAACAACAGCAGCACCAGTCCGATTTCCGCCAGCGTGAGAAAGGCCCCGGCATGCATCCGGCCGCCTGCGGGCTGCAGGGCGAAGAACCCTCCGAAGCCTGCCAGCGTGAAGACGATCGGTGCCGTGACGACGGTTTTCTCAAGCCTCGCCGAGACCAGACTGTAGGCGAAGAGCAGACCGATGAAAACGGCGAGCAGCATCTGACAGGTTTATTCCAGTAACCAGGCGCGCGCCTGTTCGGTTTCCTCCGCGCTGAAGAACCTCACCGGAGTGGGACGCAGCCCGGCACCGGTGAAGGCTTTCAATTCGTCTTCCCTAGTCCCGCCGCCGACGATGGCGATCTTCGCGATCTTCGCGCCGTGGTTGAACATGAATTCCAGGTTGTTCCAATCCTGGCCCCGCTCCCATCCGCCGAAGTTCTGGCAGATGACGAGCACGCGGGGTCGCACGTCGCCGGCGATTTGCGCGGCGAGTTCGCTCTCGCAGGCGGCGAACTCCCCGCGTTTCAGAGTGCCGCGGACATGGAGTTCGCAGAGCTGGGTGACGGGGTCGTATTGCAGGGTCGCTGACATGATGTGAGGTTTTCGGGTGGTTGGGGAAATCAAGGATGGGCCTTGAACGGAATCGGCGTGGCGGGCGGCACCTCGCGTTTGATCTCGGGGGCTTGCGGCGGCGCACCGGCGTCCGGTGGCTCCGGCATGCGCACGAGCAACCATTCCTGCACGCGGTCTTTGCCGAAGTGCACGGCCACGGTGCTGACATCCATGGTGAGATTGGCGAGGCTCGAGGCGAACACGGTCTCGGTGTTGTCGCCGATGCGCCAGGCCACATTCTGGGTTTCCTTGTCCACCTGACCGGCCACGGGTTTCCGGTCACCCGTTAGGACGCTTTCATAACCGCCGCTGATTTTCCCGTCGCGACTGACGGAAAGCTGGAAGAACATCACGGGGTCGCCCTTTTTCTCCTGCGCCAGCGCGAACACACCGAGCGGCATCCATTCGGCTTCCTGGCCTTCTTCCGGCGGCATCGGGGGCGGCGGTTGCGCGGTGCTGACGGCGAGTTCCCTCACCGGTTCGTTGTATTGTTCCGCAGGCAGTGGTTTGTTATCCACATAGACGGTTTCCCCCTCCTGCACCACGGTGCTGCCGTAGTCGATATAGACCGGTGGCGGCGGCGAGGAGACATAGACGAAACTGGTGAGCGCGGCCCACGTGACCGGTCTCCACCACCACCAGGGATTGACGGGATAATGGCGGATGTATCCATAGCCCGGACCCCAACCGCAGGCACCCCACCAGCGATCGTCGAAACAATCGTCGTAGAAATCGCGGGCGTTGTCCCAGACTTCATCGGCCCGGTCGAAGCGGTAGTCCCACAGGTCCTCGCGGTGATCCTGCCAATCCTCGCGGTTTTGATCGCGCCAGTCCTGGCGGTCCTCGCGATTGCTTTGCAGGTTATCCCAGCGTTCCTCGCGGTTCTGTTGGAAATCATTGCGGCGGTCGCCGCGGTTTTGCTGGCGCTGGTTCCATGACTCGCTGCGGTTATCGACGCGTTGGTTCCAGTTCTGATTGCGGTTTTGCGACCGCTCGCTCCAGTTGCCGCGGTCTTGCGGACGCTCTGCGGGGCGGTTGCCGGCTCCGGGCCGCTCGCCGGGACCCGGTCGGTCAGCGGGACGCGTCGATGGCCGGTCGGCCAACCCGCCTCCGGCCAGTGCTCCCCCGGCAGCCCCGCCGCTGATGCCGAGGAAATTGCCCACATCCCCGCGGTCGGGACGGGTGGATGACCCCGCTCCCGGACGGGTGGATGGCGGTTGCGACGGGCGGCCCGCAGTTCCCGCACCCGGACGTGATGGCAGCTGCGACGGGCGGTTCGCCGCCCCCGAGCCCGCTCCGGGACGCACGCCTGAAGGCAATTGTGAGGCGCTGTTTCCCAGCGACGGGCGATCGCCTCCGCTCGGGCGGGTGGATGGCGATGATGGCACGCGGCCGGGACTCGGACGGGATGCGCCGGTGGAGGGACGCGGCGAGGGCCGCGATACCGATCCGCTGGAGGGCCGGGAGACGCTGCCGGTGGATGGGCGCGAGTAGTTAGATCCACCGGAGGGTCGGGAGGAACTGCCACCGGAAGGCCTCGAATAAGAACCACCGGACGGCCGAGAACCGGATGGACCGGAACTGGATGAGCGTGAGGATCCGCCACCGGAGCGCGAAAAACTACCGCCGCCACCGCCGCCGCCACCGCCGCGGGCGCTGCCACCC
>JBIPMR010000613.1:0-3370 GCA_044369025.1 Luteolibacter sp. | reverse complement strand
TAGGTCGAGAGTTGCCAGCCGCGGCGGTAATCGAATTTTTCAATCGCCTTGGCCAGACCGATGCGGCCCTCTTGCTCGAGATCGTCGATTTCCAGGCCGTATTGCGTGTATTTCCGGGCAAGTGAAGTCACCAAGCCCAGATTTGCCAGGATCAGCTCATTCCTTGTTTCATCGCCTTGCTTCTGCCAGTAGCCGGCTTCGCTGGAAGATTCGCCGGGATTGTTTTGCAGGGTCGCCACGCGGAATCGCGCGGTTTCCAGCAGTTTGAAACGTTCCAGGTTTTGTTGGTGGCTGAGCATGGTGGTTGGGATCGGCATTTGAGGTGAGGCAAGGGACATGGGCGCAGTGGCGCGAGGGTGGAAAACCGTAGCCTTGGGACTAGGGCGCGAGGATGCGTTCGCGGTGCGGAACGGCTTGAAAAAACGGACTCGAAGCGGGGAGGCCGCGCTAAATCCGGGGCAACTCGAAACGGGATATGAGGGCTTGAACGGCGCGAGCCGAATGGTTTCGGCGGATGCTCAGGTCGTAGTGGAGGTCGCTGCCGTGCATGTGCCCGGTGAGACTAGCAGGACTGGCGGAAATTGTCAAGTTGGTTGCTGATGGTTGTGTCATAACGGGAAATTTCAACCGCGGGAAGGGGCCGGGCTGGTGATTTGATCTCACAAGTTCTGTCGCGGCCCGTCTGCTGCGATGATATCTTAGTGTTTAATGATTCAAATCCCGTTGGGATCTGATGAATGAAATTGGCCGCGGAGGTCACACCCTATCGTTTCTCGCCCAGCGAAAATCCCGGTGCCTCCGCGTTTCGCCTCATTGATTCCTCAAAATCCTTCATCACCGCCGCGTCACGAGCCATCGCGGCCATCGCGGCCATCGCGGCTTGTCGGTCCAGTCCTCTTCCTCACTTCCTCACGCTAGCGGACTGGGCGCACGGATGAATCATGATTTGAATGAAAAATGGTAGGGACGGTGGGTATCGAACCCACGACCCGGCCTTTATAAAAAACCCGCTCTAACCGCTGAGCTACGCCCCCAAGAAACAACGCAAACTGCGTCGTATTCGGGCGGATGTTGGTTTCATGGTTAGAAGCTGATATTCGCGCCCCCGCCATGTCAACCACTATTTGAGAAACGGCGCAGTCCGATACGACATATGATACGACAGGCGCGAATTGCACGGCACGACGGAAGGTCCGACTGATCGCGACCTCGCTTGCCATTGGATTGCCGGTGCAGGCCTGCCTTGGCGGCAACGCTGCTACCCACTCAAGGCGGCACCTCGATTCGAAGGTGCACGAACCACCGGGCGTTCCCCGCAGTCGCAATCCTGAACTCGTGACGCTGACACCCGGTGGCCACGCCGGGTTGGCTTGCCACCCTGCTGACGTTGCTGAACCTCCACCGCAGCAAACCACGGAGAAAACCGAGTTTCGCCCCCGTGCGGCATGCGCGTCAAGTGAACGCTGGTAATTTCCACAACCGCGGTCGGTGGCCAGACCAAGGAGCGGCGGAACGTGTCCGCCGTGTCCATGGAGAGCCAATCACGAGTGCATCCGCGCTTACCATGGTCTCGTCATGGGCATGGGCGAACACGTTTCGCCCCTCCTTGAGCCATGCATGCGGGACATTTGCCCGAAACTTGATGCGCATGCCCGTGCGGGCAGTTTTTTCCGCATTTGCGGAACCCCCACATACAAATTCGGCGACGAAGCTACCGACGTCACCCGGTGGCGGATCAACCGGATTGAGCGCGGCCGGCAACGCCTGAAAACGTCTCCACGTGGAGACGTTTTGAGAGCGCAAGTGTCCACCCGATCCCAAGGGCTCCGCCGCTGCAACCCGGACTTGGGCGCGACTCGACTGCCTCAAGCGCAGCCAGTTCATCCCGAATCACCGCCACTCGACCGCCACTCGACCCCCATGCAGGTGCCTGTCGCAATCCACGCCCTCCTCCGATCATCCCGTTCAACGCGCACTATGAGGTGGCCCCGAAAATCCGCAGCATCCGCGGCCTGAGCGACGAACCGAGTCAGGGCGTCTTCCATGCCTCCACCCTCGTGGATAAGAACGCCCTCTGATTGGAGGTGTCTGGGGTGGAGCCGGCACGGCGGATCGTTTGAATGGCCGCTTCCAGTGGCAGGCCCAGGCGAGCCAGCAGCAGGGCCGAAACCGTGCCCGTTCTTCCAACGCCGTAGGCACAATGGACTACCACCGACTCCCCTGCGTCCATCCGCTCCCGAATGAAGTCCAGCATACGGTCGAGATCAGCCGGATTCCCGGGTAGGCCGTAGTCGGGAATTTCAAATCTCAAAAGTCTCGCGGGCAGGTGATCGCCTTCGATCGCGACCAGGTATTCCGGGGATTTCTCCTCAATTTCGTCGTCGGGAACGAGGCAGACGATGTGGCTGATTCCGGCTTCTTGGATTTCACGAAGGAACTCGTCGAGAGGCTCGGACCTCCCCGGCATCGAGCAGAGATAGAGGCGTCCAAGGGTGAGTTGTTCCGGTAGTGTGACGGTTCTTAACATGGTAACCGATTCTACCAGGCTTCCATTCTTTTTCAAGAAGACAACTCGGCAGCTTGTGTCATCGCGAAATCAGAATTGCCGCCAAAGACCTCTGATAGCGGGAGACCGGGTCTGGGGATGATCCACTATGACACAAGTCCCCGGCGTGTCACTTGTGATTGAAACGCGGGCCGGTATTCTGTGGTCATGGCATACGCAGCAAAACTCGAAGGCAACTCCGTCGCATCGTCAACACCGCAAACGGTTCCACCGTCCGCAGCATTGGTGGCACTGAGATGATATTTCTCCCGCACACCATTATGGGAATCCCGGAAATCCACCGAATACGTCGCTCATGGACCACTCCATGGGGGCGTAGCTCAGCGGTCAGAGCGGGCGGTTTATAACTGCCGGGTCGTGGGTTCGATACCCACCGTCCCTACCAAGTATTTTTTGCACAGTTGATTCGATCGGCTAGCATAATCGGTAAATCGGAAGTGCTGGCGTGGGTCCGAGGGCTGGACGATGCTTCTGGTCGAATCGTCAAACTGAACCGAGAGGGGGGCTGTTAAATTGTTAAAATTTCAGAGGGTTACCTGGAGGAGCCTTGCCCACCATCATCGCTAGCTGCGGCAGTTCATTGCAGTAGGGGCCAGCCTCCCGCAGCTATGTCTCAAGCTCGTAGGTGTTTTGCAGCCACCGTGACTCCTTGGTGCTGGAGGCTGCTAGGAGTTTGCTTTTGGGGTGATGGCCGTTGAAAGGTAAGCGGGGTCCGAAGCGCCTTGCACAGGGATTTGCTACAGCAGATTCATAAGTGTCATAGTTTGCGCATCTATGACACTTATGAAGTCAGGCCACCTTGCG
>JBIPMR010000612.1:0-3372 GCA_044369025.1 Luteolibacter sp. | reverse complement strand
GGCTGCCACCCGTGCCATTGTTGTCAAACATCTGGATTTGCCCGATGCCGGTGCCGCTGGCGGAACTGGTGAGGGTCTTCACGCCGGTGCCGCGGAAAAGCATGTTGCCGAGGGTTTTGTTCGTAGAGAGCGACTGCGCACTGGCGCGGTCGAGGGACATGTTCAGGTTCGTGTTAAAGGAATCCGGATTGAAGAGAACGGGACTGCCTGACGAGAAAGTCAGGTTGCCAGTGGATACGGCTTTGGTGCTGGAAACCGTGCCGCCGGAGATGTTGACCACACCTTGAATGGTTATACGCCGGTCCTGCTGGCCGGTGAGGTTATCGATGATCAGCGAACCGGAGGTCATGGTCAGGCTGCCGGCGTGCGTGTTGGCTGCCGAGGTGCCGGTGGAAGTCCCGGTCGTCGGTGCCATCGTCAGCGTGCCGCCTTGGATGGTGGTGGTGGTGCCGGATCCGCCGGTGTTGCCGAAAAAGTAGCCTGTCGTTCCATTGCCGGTGGCGGTCATCACGAGTTCGCCGCCGGGATCGAGGGTGAGACTTCCAGATGGCGTGAGAACAAAGGAAGTGGCAGACGTGCTGCCGATGCTGATGCGCTCGGTGCCGGCAGCGGCTCCCAGCGTGAGCGCATGGGTGACGGTGAGGCTTTTTTGGAGGTCCAGGACATTGGTGGCACCGGCGGTGGTTTGGTTGAAATCGATCTGCTGCACGGGGCTGGTGGCGGCGGTGTCAAAAGTGACGATCCGGGTGCCGCTGGTGACATCGGTGAGCACCGCGGTGTCCGCGGCACCGGGCACCGCGTTGGGGTCCCAGTGATCGCCCAACGACCAGCTGCCGGAGGCGTTATTGGAACCGTTGCCGTCCCAGGTGATGGTGCCGGCGAGAACGCCCGGACTCGCGGCAAGCGCGACGAACCAAGCGGCGGAAGAACTGGCGAGACGATGGTTTTTGGGTTTCATGAATTTGGAATCTTGGCTGGTGTCTTTCGGGTTGTTGGGATTCCGAGATCCAGTGGAATGAGGTGGCATCGCCTTTTCAGAAGACGGGGTGGGCTCCACCTCGGGTATCGATTTTCTCGAGGTCGGCGAGGGAGGCTTCGCCGACATCTCCGTCATCATGGACGACAAGTTGCTTATCACCATGGTGGTGGGACGCTGGATTTTCGGGAGAAAATGTCAATTTGTTTGTTGGCTGCGCCGCCGTTCCTGGTTCGCTCCGCGCTTTAGCCTGAATTCCGAGATGAGTTTAGCCGCAAGAGGTCGCAAAGACCGCAAAAACAGAGACTTGGGGGACTTCCGTCTTGTTAGGAACCACTCCCTCACGGGCATGCGCGTCAAGTGAACGGTAAATTCATGGAGCGGCGGACTCCGCTCCGCCGATGCCCACGAAAAAGCCAATGAGTGATGGCGAAGCGCTTGCCATTGACTCTCCAGGGTCTGGGCGAATCGGAGTATCGCCCCTCCTTGTGCGCCGCACGCGGGCCGTTGCTCCTTAACTTGACGCGCATGCCTCACGGGGCTGGTTGAAAATGTCCCACACGCAGAGCCGGGTGTTTCCGCACGACCGCCATTTTCTGCCAGTTTACAAACCGGTTAGTCGAAAGGCGCGTATTCGCGGAAGGAGATGTAGCTGACCGTCTGGCGGAGCGGGTCGGCAATGAAGAACAGGTAAACCCTTGCGGTGGCGGCGAGCGGCCAGCGCGTGTCGCTGAACAAGCGGGCCTGCCCTTCGTGTTCATGGAAAAAACGCGCCTGATACATCCGTTCCCCGCCGGGCAGCGCGGGCGTGACGACTTGTGATTTCCCCGGAGCGAGGGTGAAGCTGCTGCTGCCGAGGCTGCCGCCGATGGGGATCCGGGTGAAGTTGAAAAGATAGAGATCGGAAGCGCCGAAGCGGAGGCCGTCGGTGCGGATGAGGAGATGTTGATAGGGAGCCTTCGGGGCGTCTGCGGAGGCCGGGAACAGCGCCAGCACGAAACGCTTGCCGATGTCGGGGATGCGGACGGTGAGCAGGGGGGCGGGGATTTCCTCGCCCGTTTGCCGCCGCGTCAGGACCATCTCCCCGCGGCCGATGGCGAGCGGATCGGAAACCATCGAGGGGGTGAGGCTGAGTTGGTGCAAGACGGCGTCTTCCCGTCTGAGAGAGAGGTCGGTGGCTCCCTCGACCGGCTGGCTGCAAAGCACCCGGATTTGCACGGACTCACGTTTGTCGCCGCCCTTGTCCTCGTCCTGCGCGAGGGCGGGGAATGGAAGTGCGGCGAGCGTGAGCAGGGTGATGAGGCATGAAGTCAGGTGATGTTTCGCGCGATGCATGGGATGGGTGGAGAAGGATTTCAGATTTCCCCGGTGTTCAGCCAGCGGAAGCCCACGACGCGGAATTTCCGGCCGAAGGTCTTGTTGACAGAAGAGGTCAGGTCAAGCTCGCGCACCTCGGGCCGGTCCGCCGGATTCAGGTATTCCGGGATCCGTTGGACGACGGCCTCGCACCAGGCATCGGCCAGAACCCGGCCGCCGGCGTCGGTGGCGCTGCCATAGGCGCGGATGGTGAACGTGTCCGAACGGGCCTGGAGCAGCGGACCCAGCGGGGTGAGCAGGTCGGCCTGGCTGATGTGGCCGGGGATGCCGGTGGTGCGCGAACCCTTGCCGGCGTCGGGGAAGGCGGCTCCCGAAACCGATCCGAGGGCGCGGAAGCCCTTGTCGAGATCATCATTGAGTCCGACGGTTTCGATCGCGGCCTGCAGCGTGCCATGGCGGGCCATCTCGCTGTCCGAACCGGGGCGGCGGTTGACGAAATCCGCGAGGCTGAGAAACGGACCGCGGTTTTTGATTTCCTTGACCAGTTCGGTCGCAAGCGTGTCGATCTCGTCGTCGCCGAGGGTGCGGAAGCCGGTCCATTGTTCGGGCTCCTTGGTATCGCCGGACGGGGTGGAGAGTTTGCCGTTAGCCGCTAACAGGCCGGTCACGGGGGTCGAGCCCGGATCCGCCGGGCGTATGACGAGTTTGCCGGAGGCGTTGTCCAGGCGCGCGGTCGCGTGGTCGCGCAGGCTGCCGAGCATGACTTTCCACGCGTTGACGGAAGTCGAGTTCACATTAAAGGCGCCGTCCACCTGCAAGTGCGCGGCCAGCTTGCGGTAGGCGTCGGCGGCGGGCTTGTTGTTGACGACGAGTTGGCGGAGCGAGGCATCGTCGGACGAGCGATAGGGAATCATGCGCGCCGTGGGCAGAGGTAGCGGCACTTTGTCCACCGCTTCGGGGAAAAAGCCATCGAACACCTGTTGCAGGCTGCGGGGATTCGAGCGGTAGGGGTGGGCGGTCTGCGGAGTCAGCGAGGAGAAATACCAGGAGTCCCACAGCGCGGCGTTGGCCAGGTAAGC
>JBIPMR010000611.1:0-3374 GCA_044369025.1 Luteolibacter sp. | reverse complement strand
CATGCCGCTGCTGTTAGCCGGGGTGTTCGCCGCCGGCTTCATGCTCGGCCGCCCCGGCCACGAGGGCGTCGTGCCTTCGGAATGGATCGCCAATCTGGTGGGTGGCAACTCCCTCGGAGCCAATTTCTTCGCCTCCCTATCCGGGGCCTTCATGTATTTCGCCACGCTCACCGAAGTGCCGATCGTCCAGGGCCTGTTAGGCAGCGGCATGGGCAAAGGCCCCGCGCTTGCCCTGTTGCTGGCGGGTCCCGCGCTGAGCCTGCCGAGCATGCTGGTCATTTCCTCGATCATCGGCCCGCGCAAAACCACGGTCTATGTGACCCTGGTGGTGCTGATGGCCACCTTCACCGGCTGGCTCTACGGCATGATCGTCTGAATTTCCCCCAACGAACCCTCCTATGAAAACACTGCAAATCCTCGGAACCGGCTGCGCCAAATGCACGCAACTCACCGCCGCCGCCAAACAAGCCGCCGATGAGTCCGGCATCGAATACCAAATTGAAAAAATCACCGATTTCGCCCGCTTCGCGGACTTCGGGGTGATGTTCACCCCGGCGCTGGTGGTGGACGGCGAACTCAAAGTGGCGGGCAAGGTGCCCTCCGTCGAGGAACTCAAAAAGCTCATTCTCTGACAGATCGTCAGGAATCCGAAAACCATCATCCGGATCGTGCTGCTGGCCGTGATCGCCTTTGCAGTCGGCGGCTGGGCCATGAAGGAATTTGGCCCCGCCAAGGCCGTCGCCACCAATCGCGAAAGCAACGCCACCGCGTCGGTCACCCGTCCCGATGGCGTGCCGGTGATCAATTTCCACGGTGAAAAGCGCTGCCGCACCTGCATCGGCATCGGCGAACTTGCCCGCCAGACCCTCGACCAGAAATTCGCCGCCGAGGAAAAAGCCGGCAAAGTCCACTGGGAACCCATCAATTTCGACCAACCCGGCAACGCCCGTTTCGTGAATGACTATCAACTCGTGAGTTCCACCGTCCTGATCACACTTTGGAAGGATGGCAGGCAGGTGGAATGGAACCGCCTCGACGCCGCCTGAGACCACGTCGGTGACGAACCGGTCTTCCGCGCCTACCTCGCCCGAAGTGTCCGCGAGCTGCTTGATCGATCATGAGATGACCGCGGAAAGTTCCATGCTTCTGGCCATCGGCGGCGCGTTTTGGTCAGGTGTGCTGACCTCGGTGAGCCCGTGCCCGATGGCGACCAACGTCGCCGCCATCGGCTACCTCGCCCGCAACAGCCACTCGCGCGCGTTGCAGTTGTTCGCCGGATGGTTGTATGCTCTGGGACGGGCGCTTGCCTACACCCTGGTCGGCGCGCTCATCACCTGGGGCCTGCTCTCCACCCCGGTGTTGTCGGATTTCCTCCAGAAACACCTCGGCCAGTTGATGGGGCCGCTGCTGGTCCTCGCCGGCATGGTGCTGTTAGGTATGCTGCCCGGACCGCCATCGTTCGGCGGTTCCGGCAAGCTGGGTCAAGAAATCGCCGACTCCGGGGTGGCCGGCGCCGGTTTGTTAGGTTTCCTGTTCGCGCTCGCCTTCTGCCCGGTTTCGGCCGCGCTGTTTTTCGGCAGCCTGTTGCCACTCGCCGTGAAACAGGAATCCACCTGGCTGCTGCCGGCGGTGTTCGGGATCAGTTCCGCGCTGCCCGTGCTGTTTTTCGGAATCCTCCTCACCGTTGCCAGACAGACCGCCAATCAAGCCTTCGGCCGCCTGAAACAATGCGACCGCTGGCTGCTGCCCGCCACCGGCTGGCTGCTCGTCGCGGTCGGCATCTATCTCATCATCCGCCAGTGGTGGGGCTAGCCGGCTCCGCTCCGCTTGCCGCAGCTTGCGCTTCTTCTGGGGTAAACACCCTACTATCTACCTCTGGAATCCGCGTGTAATCTCGATTTTCTAACGATCAAGCGGTTCGCCCGATGGCGGCGGGCGCATTCTCAACGACCACCCGGAACGCGCGCTTTCCCAAAATCACCATGAAACAATCGAACACCACCAACCGCCGCCTCGTCCTTGCAGAAAGACCCGACGGCGCGCCGACAGAAAGCACCTTGAAACTCGAAACCCGGGAAGTTCCATCGCCCCAAGAGGGTGAGATGCTGCTGCGCACGGAATTTCTATCACTGGATCCCTACATGCGCGGTCGCATGAGCGATGCTCCGTCATACGCGCCGCCGGTCGAAATCGGCGAGGTGATGGTCGGCGGAACCGTCGCGCGGGTGGAGATTTCCAAGCACGACGGCTTCAAGAAACGAGAGTGGGTGGTGAGTGCGAATGGCTGGCAAGACTATGCCATCTCGGACGGCGTAGGGGTGACTTCGCTGGGCGATGATCCCGAGCATCCGTCGTGGGCCTTGGGGGTCACAGGCATGCCTGGATTCACCGCATGGGCCGGCCTGACCAAGATCGGCGTTCCGAAAGCGGGAGAAACTCTTGTGGTCGCGGCGGCCACCGGACCGGTTGGCGCCACCGTCGGCCAGATCGGGAAAATTCTTGGCTGCCGGGTGATCGGCATCGCGGGCGGCCCGGAAAAATGCGACTACGCGGTCAAGACGCTCGGGTTCGATGTTTGCCTGGATCATCACTCTCCCGACTTTGGTAAAGAACTGCTCGCGGCCACTCCCGCAGGAATTGATATCTATTTCGAGAGTGTCGGCGGCAAGGTCTTCGACGCGGTTCTCCCTCAACTCAACACCGGCGCGCGCGTGCCGGTGTGCGGCCTGGTCTCGCAATACAACGCCACCAGCCTCCCCGAAGGTCCGGACCGGACGGGCGAACTGATGGGTCGGATCCTGCGGAAACGCATCACCCTGCGCGGCTTCATCATCTTCGAGGATTTCGGGTCTTTCTATCCTGAATTCGCAGCGGAGATGGACGGGTGGCTCAAGGCCGGGAAAATTCATTACCGCGAGGAAATCGTCGATGGCTTGGAACAGGCCCCCGCGGCTTTCATCGGGATGTTGAATGGGAAGAACTTCGGCAAATGCGTGATCCGCGTCGGCCCTTCCGAATAGACCATGAATCGTTTCGCCGCCACCGCCATTCCCGGGGGGCGGAACGCCATGATCCCAACCGCGGCAGCGGGAGCACTGTATCGAACACCGCGATGATCCAAGCGCCGCCCAAATCCAAACCCTGGCACAACCGCTCCGCCGGAGAAGTGCTGGCGGATCTCGGTTCTTCTGCGTCCGGACTTTCCGGGCAGGAAGCCGCCAAACGTCTAACAGTTGATGGGCCCAACGAGCTGACCGAAGGCGCGCGCATCAGCCCCTACCAGATTTTCCTCGGGCAATTCAAGAGCCTGCTGATCTGGATCCTCATCGTGGCGGGCATCATTTCCGGTGTGCTGGGCGAAGTGGTGGATGCCG
>JBIPMR010000916.1:0-3379 GCA_044369025.1 Luteolibacter sp. | reverse complement strand
TTCGATCGATGTGTTTTTCCCAAAGTCGAGGGGATTCTGGATGACCTTGCATAGCTCCAAGAATCGGTATGACATGTCCGTCAGGGATAGGTGGTTTGCCCTTTTTATTGACCCACCAATCGTTGAAGGCCTGATCAGGATAAATGAAGAATCCCTGTTTAGGTGGAGGTGCTTTAGCAAACGCGTTGGAGACATCGGCACCGTAGACAAGCATATTTTCGGCCGCTGAGATTGCATAGAAAATGCGTGAACCGGTTCTGTCGACGCAGTTTGCGTATGTATGGTCTAGGACTCGTTTTTGTCCAGAACAGGAGGATCCGTCACAAACGCAACGAGCTTTCTTGCATCCGTCGAGTTCCTTAACGGCATATGTCCAAACGAATTCGAAAATAGCTGATTCATCGTCCACTTGTACAGGATCGCCGAACATGAATTGCTTGTCGTACTGGTCCAGTTGTAGGTGTTCCGACTCATTCCAGTCGGACCAGTCAGACTGTTTCATCAGTTTGCCTCGAGTGAGTTTCATAACTTTTGTCACCATGTTCCTAACGTCGCCCTCGGTTACAATATTGTATGTCGGTGTCTTTGCTATAGCGGGAAGAACAGGAGGGAGGGAGGCTTTCGGTGTCCAACGATCGCTGAGTTGGTCGATATTCAGCTGTGAGATTTGGTCACGACGAATCAAGGGGAGGCCTTTATTAGAAATGCCGTGAGAGATTTCGGGGTGAGCGAAGAGTAGGGTACATGAAGGGGTCCGACTGAGAGAAATGTTATCGAATGCGTTGTGAACATCCGTCAAAGTCTGGACTGGGGTGCCATTGATAGAAAGGAGCCAAGCGCCGCGAATGCGGGTTCGCCAGCGTGCAATACGGGCACCCGGAGTTGATGCAACCATGTTCGCGAGGATCAGCCGGTTATCCTGGGGTAGAAAAGCCATTCCAGCCGCTCGATGTCGAGAGAAATCGAACTTTCGCAGGTCAAGTACCTCCTCAAATGCATCGTTATAGGGTGTTGGAGATAAATAAACCTGAGCCACGTCATCGACCGTGATGCCGTACGATAGTGATTCAGCCGTGGCATCGTGGGTAAGAGAAATGCACGTGCCTGAATGTGGAGATTGTAGGGTTGATTTGACCGCCGCGCTTGGGAAATCTGGGGCCGGGGAAAGACGAAGAGGCAGATGACGCATGCGCGCCGGGGCAGTGGTAGGTAGGGTTGTATCCAAGACAGGGTGTGGTGGGTAGTGGGCCACATCGATAGGGGCGTCGGGCGGGCTTGTGGTGAATGTAGAGTCCGATTCGAGGCCAAGTGAGTATAAGAGTTGTGCGGCCGGGGGACGGTCGTCCTGCAGGTACCAGGCCTCGTCGAAAGTGGCGTGATGGCAAGTTTTCGTGATGCCGCTGTTGAGATCGAGGTACCGTATATTTTGGTCTGTAGATGTGTACCCAAGGAATAGTCCGGAGAAATCGTGTTTGTCCAGTTTGGATCGACGATCCCCTGTACGCTTAACACAAACGCGTGCACCGAAAAGTTTGAGGTACTTAAGATTGGGTTTGACTCCCCACCAGCCTTCAAAAGGAGTGACACCGGTACGGGAGTGGACACGGCGGTTGTGGAGATATACTGCATGTAGGAGGGCCGCGGACCAATATTTTGGTTCCAGTGCTGCCCCGTAGAGGAGGGCACGTGTTGTGACTGCAAATATGTCGTTCCATTTTTCCGCCTGACCATTCTGGGACGGGCTGTCGGCACCCGTAGGTTCGACTTTGTAGCCAAACTCCGTAAGTGCCATATCGATGAGGGCATGAGATCTGGCAAGTTCGCCCCCTTGGTCACACCTGATGTAGCCGCCAAGATTTTTATCGCGTCCGAACGTTCGAAGAAAAAGGCGCAGTATGTCCAGTGGGGGGGCTTTACTCTTGGTTAGGAAGACCCACGTCTTGGACGATTTGTCGTCAACAATCAGGAGGTATGAGCTGTATCCATCGTAGGAATCGATGACGCGATCACTGGTGATGTTCGGACGTCGATAGTCAACTGTGGATGCCCGTATAAACCCGAAGTCCATGTAGAACCTAACGCCGATCTCGTCGACTTTCGTAGCGACCCGTCTGGCAGCACGTTTACGGATCCGAGCCTGTTCCTTCCAGTCGATGTGTCGGAACGGGTGAAATTCGAAGCCATTAGGGAGACCGTCCGCGCGTGTAGCGAGGGCAACGAGTTGGTCCGTGCCACAGTGTCCCAAACGGGCAGCCCAGAGTTCCGATTCCAATTGGCGCGCCAAGTTTGTCGGGCGTACCGAAACCCGTGAGCGCGGTACCGTAGGCGGGAGAGGTGTTAACGGTGGTTGTGGGGGGCCGACGAGGACACGAGGCGGTGGAGTGGGAACAAACGCAGGACCAGTGATATGGGTGTCGACATCCGTGATAGGGGCGTCGTCGTCAGATTCATCGGAGCAGGTAGAGCTGTCGTCGTCGTCGATGTAGTGGGTGTCTTGCTGGATGTCAGTAAGGACAGAACCGACAAATGGAGAGCACATGGAGCGGGGATTGGTGTCCACAGTGAACGTGTCGGTCGTGCTGTAGTAGAGGCCGTCCTGTTGGGTGAGTTGGATGGACATCTTCAACAAGCCCGAAGGAGAGAATAGTGAGAGGTGTCCGTGACGTCCATTGGAGTTCCCTTCCATTTGCCATTTGTCGAATGAGCCGGCGCTAGAGTCGATGATAGCCTGAGGCGAGATAAATGTTTCTGATGCATGCGGGTTGACAAAGCACGTTTGGTAGTATGTCGTACCGTCCAGGAGGGGAAGAGGTAGGAGTCCACGACGTCGGCACACGTTTGTGTGGGAGTGACCACCGTCAGTGGTTGCCAATGATATCGTGAAGGGTGGGCATGGACGAACATCCACTAGTAGGTTGGGGTTGTTAGTCATGCATAGGTTGGCACCGCTGTCGTAGAGGCCGCGAGTCGGTAACGTAGTATCCGTGGGTGTGAAAGCATAGACACGGGTGGTGTCGTTAATGCCGCATACCTCGGGCGGCCAACGATGTGGACGAGACTGTCCTGGAGACTGGCTGGGGTAGGGAGTTGTGCCCTGATCTCATCAGTCCAAGAGTCCTCACACAGGGCCAGGTCCGCGACGGTGCAGCGTGAGGTGTCACCGGCGCAGCCAGAAGAGAGCAAAACCGGAGGAAACTCGGTGAATGGTGAGCCCAATACGCCTTCCTCTAAGCCCAATACGTCTTCCTCTGCGGGCAAAGAAAAACGTCTGGGTGAGTCTCGATTGTGTGGCGTATCCTGGACTGGTGAGGACGCATCAGGCATGTCGACTGGTGAGCACGCGTCGGTGGTGAGATGGACACGGAAATTAGTGTCGGGA
>JBIPMR010000610.1:0-3379 GCA_044369025.1 Luteolibacter sp. | reverse complement strand
CGGATGGGCGGATGGATGGATGGATGGATGGATGGCGTCACACCCAACAGAACGCCGGTGCTCAATTCTTTGTCCCAACGGGACAGCTCATCAAAGCCCGGCACAAGGTGCCGGGTCTCATGAGGCATCCCATTTCCCGCGTCCTGAAAGGACGCCTCATGCGGATGGCGAGGCCGACCTCCAACCCTATGATGAATTTCAGATTTCAGCTTCACTAAAGAATCGGATTCTGATAGTCAGCGGAAATGCCCCAGTCGCTTTCCCGCATTCTCCTCCATTTGGTTTTCTCGACGAAAAACCGGGAAAGGTTCTTGGATGCAACCATCCGTCCCCGGCTGTTTGGCTATCTGGCAGAAGTCGGCAGGGAGATGGGATGCGAGGTGTATCGGGTGGGAGGCGTGGCGGATCACGTTCACCTGGCCATTCAGCTCTCCAGGACGATCACCGTTGCGGATTTCGCCAAAAAGCTGAAGGCAACATCCTCGGTTTGGATCAAAGATCAGGGTGCCGGATATCAAGGGTTTTCATGGCAAGCGGGATACGGCGCATTTTCACTTGGCGCTTCGCAGCTATCCGCCCTGACCGCGTATATCGATGGTCAGGAGGATCATCACCGTGGGAAAGGATTTCAGGAGGAATATAGGGAGTTTCTCCTCAAATATGGGGTGGAGTATGATGAGCGGTATGTTTGGGATTGAATCACCCACCATGAAGCGTCCTTTCAGGACGCGATGATCCATACGCGGGCCCCGGCACTTTGTGCCGGGCTGGGATGAATCGTCCCTTTGGGACGGGTGGAGCGGCCGGAGCGGCCGGAGCGGCCGGAGCGGCCGGAGCAGTCGGAGCGGCCGGAGCAGTCGGAGCGGCCGGAGCAGTCGGAGCGGCCGGTGCAGTCGGATGAGATGAACTTTGCCAATCCGCCGGCATCCACGGATTCACTTCTTTGTCCTAACGGGACATTTCATCAAAGCCCGGCCCGGAGTGCCGGGTCGCACCATGCCTCTGATCTCCCGCGCCCTGAAAGGACGCTTGATGCGGGTCAAGGCGGGTCATGTCCTTGTTTGGGCAACCGCGGGGCTGATTGGGAATCCCGACATCAAATCCGGAATCCGTGGATTACGGTTTGCGCTTTTTGAGAACCCGCCCCCTCTTTTTCCTGACAATCAATTTCTTGTTGGTGACCGCATTTGGAGCCGCAGCGGCCACTGCCATTGCCTCGGTCTTCGCCACGGCCTTTCCGGGTCCGGCCGTCTTCCTAACAAGCAGGCTCTTGCCGGTCATTTGTTTGGGTTTCGGCAGGCCGAGCATTTCCAACAAGGTCGGGGCCACGTCCGCGAGGATACCGTCCTTGACGGTATAGTCGGCGGCGTCCGCGGCGACGTAGAACAGGTGCACGAGGTTGGTGGTGTGCGCGGTGTTGGGCGAACCGTCGGCATTACGCATGTATTCGCAGTTGCCATGGTCGGCGGTGATGAGGAGTTTGCCGCCCAGACGGAGGGTTTCCTCGGCGATGACTTTGACATCCGCATCGATGACCTCGCAGGCCTTGATCGCGGCTTCGACGACGCCGGTGTGGCCGACCATGTCGGGGTTGGCGAAGTTGAGGATGACCAGGTCGTAGTCCTTGAGCTTGGCGACGACGGCGTCGGTCACCTGTTGGGCGCTCATCTCGGGCTTGAAGTCATAGGTCGGCACGTCCTTGGGGGAAGGAATGATGAAACGGTCCTCTCCCTGATAGGCGACTTCCTCGCCGCCGTTGAAGAAGTAGGTGACGTGCGGGTATTTCTCGGTCTCGGCGATGCGCATCTGGGTCATGCCGGCATTGGCGACGGTCTGGCCGAGCACCATGTCGAGCGACTGGGCGGCGAAAACTTCCGGGCAGCCGTATTTTTCGTCATACTGGGTGAGGGTGACAAAATGGACTTGCGGCGTGACCTCGCGGTCGAAGCCCTCGAAGTCCGGCTTGAGAAACGCTTCGGACAATTCGCGCGCGCGGTCGGAGCGGAAATTGAAAAACAGGACCACATCGCCGTCGCGGACCCGCTGGGTGTCGGAGGCGGTGAAGATCATGGGCGGCATGAACTCGTCGGTTTTATCGAGGCGGTAGTAATCGGCGACGGCCTCGCTGGCGAGCACGTCGCGCGCTTCGCCTTTACCGAGGACGATGGCATCCCAGGCGAGTTTCACGCGGTCCCAACGTTTGTCGCGGTCCATGGCGAAGTAGCGGCCGATGACGGTGGCGATGTGCGCGCCGCATTGGGCGGCCTCGTCCTCGACCTTCGAGAGATAGGCTTGGCCGCCGGTGGGCGAGGTGTCGCGGCCATCGGTGATGGCGTGGATGAAAATATCTTTCACGCCCGCCTGACTGGCCAGTTTCACCATCGCGATGAGTTGGTCCTGGTGGCTGTGAACGCCGCCGTCCGAGACGAGCCCGATGAGGTGCAGACGGCTGGATTTGGATTTTTCCAGGGCTTCGACGAAGACCGGGTTTTTGGCGAGGGTGCCTTCTTCGATCGACTTGTTGATGCGGGTGAGGTCCTGATAGACGATGCGGCCGGCGCCGAGATTGAGGTGGCCGACCTCGGAATTGCCCATCTGCCCGGGAGGAAGTCCGACGTCGAGGCCGGAGGCGCTGAGGAAACCTTTCGGGTATTTGGCGAACATCACCTGGTGGAAGGGAGTTTTCGCGAGCAAGGTCGCGTTGCCATCCTTGACAGCGGTTTTTTCTCCGCCGGGGTTCACACCCCAGCCGTCGCGAATGATAAGCACTACAGGTTTCTTGGCCATAACGGCGGCGTTTTAACTGCCCCTGCCCACCCGGGCAAGACTTTGACGCAGCCAAAATCGAGTTCGCCTCTTCCGGCGGGAAACGCAGCCGGAAGGCGTATTCCCTCATTTTCCAAGCCCCCCTTGCGGCCTGCGAGGAAACGGTTTGCACGGTCCGGCCATCCGACCTAAAAAACCGCCGCACGCCATGTCCGACCAACCATTCTTCTATCAAGACCCCTTCCCTCTCGGCCCCGACACCACCGAATACGAATTGCTGACCACGGAACATGTCAGCGTCGCGGAATTCGAGGGCAAGTCCGTGCTGAAGGTCGCCCCGGAAGGGCTGACCTTGCTGGCGGCCGAAGCGGTGAAATCGATCAATTTCACCCTGCGTGCCTCGCACTTGGCGCAGGTGGCGGCGATTTTGGACGATACTGAAGCCTCGGAAAACGATCGCATGGTCGCGCTGATGCTGTTGAAAAACGCCGAGATCGCCTCGCATGGGATCCTGCCGTTTTGCCAGGACACCGGGACCGCCACCATCGTCGGCAAAAAGGGCCAGCAGGTTTGGACCGATGGCAACGACGCGGAATTCCTCTCAAAAGGAATC
>JBIPMR010000609.1:0-3384 GCA_044369025.1 Luteolibacter sp. | reverse complement strand
ATCCAAAATTCCGTAACCTCCGCCCACATGCCCCACTGGAAATCCATCCACATCGAACGCTTCCGCCGCCTTGAAGGGCTGCGCTTGGAAGATCTCGGCACAGTTAATCTGCTGGTAGGCAAGAACAACAGCGGCAAAACCAGCGTGCTGGAGGCTCTGTCCATCGCGAGTAACCCGACCAGTGCCGCACAATGGATTGATGTCGGGCGGGAGCGAGAACTCAAATCGGCAAGGACTCCGCTCTTGGAAGTCCTTGGATGGTTCTTCCCTCACGACCATCCACGGGAAAATGGTTTCAGCGGAAGTGCGGCAATGCAGGTGAGTTCAACTGACGGTCGTGCGTTCGACATCAGTGCTGAATACAAGGAGTTCAGGCAGGTCCAAATGACCCCAGAATCCGAAGAGGGCATCGAAACCGGTGAAGAGGAGCCGTCAGAATATGCAGCAACCTTGGAGATCTGGCTCAAAAACAATCCGAGATTGAGTTTGCTGGAAGAACTGCCGGTCATTCACGAATTCAGCGGGAGAAGTTTCAAGGATGTCGGATCGGGAAATCGCCTTTTCCCGTGCCAACTGGTCACGCCTGTTTCCCACCGCACCAGCCGACAACTCCTCGCCGGTATCGACCAGATTCTGGAAGAACGCATGAAGCCTGAGGTCGTCCGGCTGCTCAAGCTTCTGGCTAAAGATGTGGAGGACATCGAAATCCGCTCGCCGCAGGGCCGCGGTGCGGTGATCCATCTTTACCACTCTGGGATTGGCCATGTTCCGCTTTCCGTGGAAGGCGACGGCATGCGCCGAGCCTTGGCATTCGCCTCGGCCGCCACGCTGGCCAGAAATGGCGTTCTGCTGGTGGACGAGGTGGAAACAGCCCTGCATCCCGACGCGCTGGTGGGAATCTTCCGTTTCCTCGTCCAAGTCTGCCGCGAAACCGGCGTCCAGCTTTTCGTCACCACCCACAGCCTTGAAGCCGTGGATGCCATGCTCGCTAGCGTCGGCGAGGAGGTGGATGATCTCGTCGCCTATCGACTGCCCGCCCGTGGCAGTGAGCATCCTGTCAAACGATTCGGCGGACAAACCCTGCATGACCTGCGGAACGAAGGAGGCCTAGACCTGCGCTAAGTCATGACAACGAACACGCTCTTACTGCTCGTTGAGGGGCCGCATGATTTGGAGTTTTGCGCCCGTCTTCTGAAGCCAATCGGATTTCACCGGATTCAACAATATGAGGCTCTCAAGGGCCTCCATCCGTTCTGGCTGCCTTTGGTTCCCGAACGCTGGCCACAACGAGGCGACTTGCTGGCGAGACATCCCGTTCCAGTGTTTTTCTCAAATCCAAACGGGCAATCCGTCGCGATCATCAACGCCGTCGGACTCTCGAAACTGGCAACAAGGCTGGGAATCGATCTGGCCATTTTGACTACCCCGCCCGACTCCATCGGAATCGTGCTGGATGCTGACGACGCCGGAACTCCACAGAATCGCCATGCCGAACTGGTGCAAGCCATCGCAGCGCGCCCGGAACCGGAGGCCGCACAACTCAAACTTCCCGAAAAACCGGGACTTGTTTCGGACGGACCACCACGATGTGGAGTGTTTGTCATGCCTGACAACGAATCCAGCGGCACCCTCGAAGACCTTCTCCTTGAGGCAGGTGGGCAGGCATATCCTGCACTGCGCGATGCCGCCACAGATTACTTGCAAGGCATCGATGATGTTCAGGGCTTGACCGCTGATGACTTGGAAGAATTCAGCAAGCCAGCAGGCAGGAAGAAGGCGACCATCGCCGCAATGGCCAGCATCCTGAAGCCAGGTAAAGCCATCCAGGTCTCTATTCAAGACAATCGCTGGTTGGATGCCGCTGCCATTCAGCTTCCCCGAATCAAGGAAGCCAATCGTTTCATTCGTGAACTGCTGAGCTGATTTCATGATCCGCCCAGATCCAAACAGCCTGCTTTCTTTCGAACTTCTGGCTGGATATTCGGCCACCCGAAATTCCTGGAGATGCCACTTTCCCAGGGGAATTTACGATTTCCCCCGCGGTTTGCCCAATTCGGCCAGAATTCGGCCAAATCCGGCCAGATCAACTTTCACCATGAAGATCCTCAGTTGCGTCAACGCAACGACACCTGATTAGCCCAGCTCAGCGACCCAATGGACAAACACACAGCAAGCGGTAAACCGCCCGTCTGGAAGATGGTCAAGGAAGCCGTCGAAGCGCTCGGCGGCACCACCACGAACATCGCCGTGCGCGATTGGATTCTGAAAAAGTATCCCGGCACGAATCCGACGACCATCGGCTGCCAGATCGCAGTCTGCACCGTCAATCACTCGTCGCGCATCCACTACCCCGAGAACCAGAAGCCCAGAAAGGCCGATGCCCAGTATGACATTTTGTTCCGGCCCGCGACCGGCGCGCTCGAATGGTATGATCCTTCACTGCACGGCCAGTGGGAAATCGCCGAGCTTGAAGATGGCAAGCTGGCGGCCAGGGAAATCACGAAAGAGCCCAATCCCCCGGATCCAGTGGGGGAAGGCAAGTCCTTTGCCGCGGAACACCATCTCCGTGACTTCCTCGCCAAGAACCTCCACGTCATCGAAGATGGCTTGCAGCTCTACGTCGATGAGGGTGGCACCGTGGGCGTGGAATACAAGACGCCGATGGGGCGGATGGACCTGCTAACTGTGGATAAGAAGGGCGGCTTACTGATCGTCGAGCTCAAGGTCGAGCGCGGCCCCGATGAGGTCTGCGGCCAGATCATGCGTTATTACGGATGGGTCAAGCGGCATGTGGCAAACGGCAAACCCGTCCGCGGCTTGATCATCGCCCAGCACATCTCCGACCGGATCCGCTACGCCCTCGCCGACGTTCCCGGCGTCACCGCCCGCGAATACAAGCTGCACATCACTCTGGCGGATGTCCCTCATGTCGATGAGTCCAAATCCTAAGATCCCTCACTACTCTCACCTCATTCCATGAGCACCGCACACCTTGACATTCTCAACCACCAATTACCCGAACTATTTCAAACCCGCGATCTCGCGCCGGACTGGCACGAGGAGTGGCTGGTTGTTCCGATCAATGACCCGGAGAGCTTCATCACTGCCGGTTCCGACCCCCGTGCGGAATCCAGCACCATTGCGGATGAGGCGGATTGGTCGGCGCTCGAGAACTTCGATTCCGTCCTCGGAAATCCCGATGCTCGAATGCCGGAGATATCGACCCTGATCGTCGATATTCTCGGCGGAGCCCACAGTGGTGCTCCGCTACCTTACACGAACCGCGACCGGATGCCGCCACCCGATTGTCTCGCGTTCTACCTCCCGTTCCACTACTACTATCCGACCTATTGGGGGATCTATCTACTCTATGAAGGCGTGGAG
>JBIPMR010000608.1:0-3386 GCA_044369025.1 Luteolibacter sp. | reverse complement strand
CAGCTTGAGCGAAAAAACCAGAAACGCCTTCATGCAAGCCGGGGAAAACGATCGCCTCAGGCGGATTTCTCGATTTCCCGCGCGATGGTTTCGACGTTTTCGAGAATCCCCTTGGCGGCGTCCGAGTTGCCGATTTTCAGGCCGAAATGTTTTTCCAGCCCCACCACCAATTGCAGCGCATCGACCGAATCCAGCCCGAGCCCGCCCGCACCGAAGATGGGAATCGTGTCACCGATCGCCGATGCCGCCTGGTCGAGCATCAGCTCATCCACCATCACCTCCTTGATTTTCTGCCGCAGTGCTTCGCCGTCCATGGTTTGTTTGATAGGAAACTATAAGATGCCGCCGTCGATTTTCAACGCGGAACCGGTGATATAGGCGGCATCGATGCTGGCGAGAAAATAAACCGCCGCAGCCACTTCGTCGGGTTTGCCGAAGCGCCGCATCGGGATGCCGCGCTGCGCTTGTTTGCGCGCTTCCGGGTCCATTTCGCCGAGCGCTTCGGTGTCGATGAAGCCGGGCAACAGCGAGTTCACGGTGATGCCGGAGCGGGCGACTTCCTTGGCCAGCGTCTGGCTGAGCGCGACCACGCCGGCCTTGGCCGCGGCGTAATTGGTCTGGCCGAGCGGCGGCAGCACCGCGCTGAGCGAGGCGATGTTGATGATACGCCCGCAGCGCTGGCGCATCATCGGCGTGACCACCGCGCGGCAGCCGTGGAAAACGGCGTCCAGATTGGCAGCGATCACCGAATGCCACGTTTCATCCGGCATCGCGGCGAGCAGGCAGTCGCGGTGCATGCCGGCGTTGTTCACCAACACGTCGAGGCGGCCATCGGTTTCGATGATTTTTCCGACCGCGGTTTTCCACGCCTCGGGGTCGGTCACTTCCAGATCCAGCAACTGGCAGCGGCCGGCGGACTCGTCGGCCAGAAGTTCCGCCTGCCCGCGGTTTTTCCGGACCCCCAGCCAGACGCTGCTTTCCGGATCGTGATGGAGAAAATACCGCGCAATGCCGAGGCCCAGCCCGCCGTTTCCACCGGTGATTAAAATCGAACGCACCCCCGCAGACTCTCCCGCCAGCGAAGCCGGGTCAATTTCAATACCGCCGCCTATTCGGGTCTGGGGAAGATGCAGGCGTCGATCACGGAGAGCACCTTGTCCAGGAATTCCTTGGGAGCGGGTCCGATTCGTTTCAGGGTTCTTGCGCGGAAATCGACGGATTTCATCTGCTCGCACATCACGAAACCCGTCAGTCCGGATCCGCCCGGCACGCCAACATGAAAGGGGGTCCTTCGGTCCGTATTGGTGATCGGGCAGCACAGCGCAAGTCCGGTCGCGCGATTGAATGCGGTGACGCTGACCACCAAGGCCGGGCGGCGTCCCTTCTGCTCGTGGCCGGCCTGGGGATCAAATGTAATGGTCACGAAATCCCCTTGCGAAGGAACGATGCCACGCATCACCAAACCTCCTTCCCTTGTGCCTTCCCCCAATCATGCCCTGCCGCAAATGCACGCGGCGAACTCTCCGCAATCAGATCTTCGATCCGATGCCGCCCCCGGACAGGCAGCGCTTCCGTTACCGGCGTAATCGTAATCTGCGAATGATCCTCGGAGACCTCCACCATCACCGAAGCGCCAACGGCCATCCCCAGAGTTTCGACGATCGACTTCGGGAGGCGCACCCCTTGGCTGTTGCCCCATCGTTGCAGTGTGGTTCTCATGACCGCGAGTATAGCCCCGGGCTATACTCCATCAAGCATCATTTCCACTCAGGCTGGCGGCGCGGATTTCATCGAAGATCGGGGTGCACTCGCGCTCGACGCAGGTGGCGGCGTAAAGGAACAGCGCCGCGGACCAGGTTTGCCAATCGCGCCCGCTGGGTCTGCCGGTCTGGGCTTTGCACCACTCGTTGAAACCCCACTCCGCTTCATCCTCGTGCCAGGGTTTCACCAACTCGGCCAGCGCGACCAGTTTGCGCCGGGCCAGTTGGAAACGTCCCGCCGCCACCAGGGCGGCGATGTAGAATCCGCAAATGAACGGCCACACCCCGCCGTTATGGTAGTCGCCGGGAGGGTTGTATTCTTCGTAGCGCGGCAGCCAGTCCGGGTGTTCCGGCAGGATGAAGGGAAACAGGTTGGGCGGAAGATCGACCGCCAGGTCGCCGCTGCGGCGCATCGCCTTGCACTCGGTTTCCACCCACGCGATCAACCGGCGGCTGCGGCTCGGCGAGCCGACGCCCGTCAGGACCGCCAGACTGTTTCCTAACAAATCAAACCGGTGGCTTTGAAACAGCTTGTAGGAATACAAGGTATAATATGGCTTGTGGACGGAGACGAGGCCTTCGTGGACATGCGGGTTCTTGCGCTTTCCCGGGACCTCGAAGCGGTTCATCAGGTCTCGCAGAATCCCTGCCTGCCCGCATTGGCCGAACTGGACGAGATAAGCGTAGACAATCGCGTTCACATACAACCCGTAGCCCATCACATACTGCTCATCGCGCCAGTCGCTGGTGGGAAGCTGGGCGACCATCACCCTGTCGTCGGGGCTCTGGTATTCCATCCAGGTGAGGGCTTTGCGCGCCGCTTCCTCCAGAAAATCCAGTTCTCCGGTGGTGCTGCGGTAGGCTCCGAGCCCGAAGAGAAACAAAGGGGTGGTGTCGCTCGCCCCGCGGTCATTGGGATCATGCGCCAACGATGGAATGTGGCCGCGCGTCGTCTGGTTTTTCGCGAGGGCCTCGAGCGTCCGGCGCAAAGCGACCATCAGCCGGGGCTCTCCGCTGACGCAATAGCCAAGCGAGGCCAACATCAGATCACGGGTGTAGGGTTCCGGATAGCCCCAGCCGGCGGTCCGCGGCAGGCCGCGGCACGGTCCCCTGGCATTGTGCAGCAGCACTTGAATGGCCGCCTCCCTGGCTTGATCGATCAGTGATTGGCTGTGGGGGTTCATGGCGATGTAGTTCGGTTAGTGGGTTGCCTGGCTAGTGGATGCCAAGCCGGGCGGTGATGAGGCCGGCGAAGCGTTCGGCGACCTTCCGATAATTGAAGAGTTCGCTAACACGCCCGCGTCCGGCTTCACCCATGCGCTGCCGCAGGGCGGGATCGCGCATGAGCCGCAGCAGATGCTCGGCGATGTCCGGCACCGATGCGCGGTAGTCCGCCGTCCGCAGAAACGGGAGCGTGATGCGCCGTGGTTCGTCGAATCCATGGTCCTGGCCGAGCACCGTTTCGCTGATCTTGATCTCCCGGGCCACCCCGGCAAGCAGCGCCGTTTCACCGTGCACCATGGTGTCATGGAACGCCATCGCATTGATGGCGATCACCGGTTTGCCGCAGGCATTCGCCTCCACCTGGATCATGCCGAATCCCTCCAGTCGTGACGGAGCGGCATA
>JBIPMR010000066.1:0-10343 GCA_044369025.1 Luteolibacter sp. | reverse complement strand
GCCGGGTTGGATCAACGGCAGCGCGGTGCCTAACACGAACAGGATCAGCGATTGGAAAACCAGCAGCGGAACAAGTGCGTCCCGCTCGGCGTCCGCCGCGCTCAAGGGCGGGCGGTCGAGCCCGATGGCGCGGGACATGAAAAAGATAAAACCGGAGACGAGCACCGCGATCAGCAGCGCCACGCCCAGCCCGCCTAGCCGCAGGCGGGATTGGCAGTAGCGCCGGAAGATGGGATTCTCCCAGATTTTCCAGCCGTAGGAACTCATGGCAGGCGGTTGGTTTCGGCGACTTCGACGAGGATATCCTCGAACGACGAGCGTTTTTCCTCAAAGGCGCGCATGCGGATGCCGGGCTGGATCAGGCCTTCCATCAAATCCGCCGGCACCGGCGCGAGGTCCGGCATGTAGCCGATGATGCGGCGGGCGGTCTCAATGTCCTCGATCACCTCCACGCCGCCGAGAATCACCTTGCCGTAAGTCGGCTCCATCAGCGTGGCGAGCACGCGGAAGGTGCTGGTTTTTCCCGCGCCGTTAGGGCCGACCAGACCGAAGACCTCGCCGGGCGGCACGCTGAGCGTTAGATCGTCGACGGCGATGAAACTCCCGTAATCCACCCGCAGGGAACGGATGTCGATGGTTGGGGTGGCGGGCGTGGGACGATCAGAAGTCGAGCATGTCGGATGACTTCCAATCCTCGGGCAGCGTCAGTCCGATGGCTTCCATTTCCTGGCGCGCCTCGGTGTGGCGTTTTTCCCGCTCGGCCTCGTAGGCCTCGCGTTGCTCGGGGCGCAAAATGGATAGAATCGCGTCTTGTTTGGATTTCCCGGCGAGGGTGCCGGTGTCGGTGCCGACCCGTTCCTCGGCGGATCCTTCCTTGGGCGGCATGCTTTGGGAAAACAGGATGGCTCCGGCGATGCCGACGAGCAGTCCGAGAACAAGTGGTAGGATGGAACGTATTTTAGAATTCGGGGTGAAGTTTCAAGGGGCCGCACTACTTCAACTCCCGGCGCAGCGCCACGATGCTGTCGCGGATGGCGAAGGCGGAGCTGCGGATGCGCTCGAGCGCGGCCTTGCGCTCGGGATCGCGCGCGGCGTCGATCAGGTCCTGGCAGGCGCCGACGGATTCATTGAGCCAGTTCAGGCAGCGTTTCAAAACCGCCAGCACAAACCCGGTTTCCGGCTCGTAACCGCTGCCGCGGCCGTTGAGCACGCCGGCGAGTTTGCCGCTGACTTGCAGCAGATGGGTGATCAAAACGTAGGACGGCGTGCCCGGACCGGCATCGCGCTGGATCACGTCCATCGCGCGCATCGCCAGCTCCTGCGCCTGGGCCTGGAGCGGGTGGTCCGGCTCGTCGCCGAAACCATCCTCATCGTCGTCTTTCTGGAAATCCCCGTCATCGGCATCCTCCAGTCCCTTATCTAACAGCCCGTAATCCTCTTCATCGAAGTCCTCCCCGCCGGCCTCGTCGCGCTCGGCGAGCGCGTCTAACAATCCGTCCCAGCCCATCACGAACGCCTCCTTCTGCTCGCTGTCGGCGTCCTCCATGTATTTCTCCAGCACCTCCTGATAGGCATCCGTCAGCCGGTCGGATTCCTTCAGGCGTTCCTCCCAGGCGTATTCGTCGAGTTCCTCGGAGCTGTCCTCGTCCGGGCCGTCCGGTTCGCGGCGGCGGATGACCTGCGCCATGAAGTCGCGCATCGAATTCAAGTTCGCGAGTTTCTGGGCGTTTTCCGCGTCCTCGTCCATTTCCCACTCGTGCGGGGAGATGGTGAGCATGTAGCCGGATGACTCGATCACCACCCGCCCGTTGATTTCGCTGAACCATTCCAGATACAGCGTGTTGCGCCACTCGTGGGGGATCTCCCGGTGGTTCTGATAGAGCTCGTGGACCTCCTCCTCGCCCACGGTGGGCACTTTGGTTTTGCGCGAGGCGGTCATGTCGCCGACGATTCCCGCCTGGTCGATGTCCAGCGCTTCCGCGTCCGGGACGGATTTGGGCGAGGGATTTTCAAATTGCAGCCGGGTGCCGGCGAGGTCGCGCCAGCAATCGCCGTCGAGCGAGAGGATCAACGGCTCGTCTCTTCCGGCCAGCCAGACACGCCCCGTCGTGCGACCTTCGACGGTGTTGTCAATCTCGCCGTAAGCGACGGCTTCATCGATCCTCCATGCCATGGCGGAAAGTTTCCGCTAGGGCGGGGGCTCCCGTCAAGCCAGCGTCGCGGCGGTTCAATAATGCTGCTTGTCCGGCAGCCGCGCGTATTCGCCCGCCAACTCCAGTGCCTCGGCGCGGCAGAGCTCGTTCGACGGGATCTGCCGCTGCGTGGCGGGCAGGCTCATTTGGCGGAAAAACTCGCGGTCATCAAAGCCGATTTCAGCCGCATCCTCGATCCGGAACCCGTAGTAAATCCGCTCGATCCGCGCCCAGTGGATCGCTCCCAGGCACATCGGGCACGGCTGGCCGGTGGTGTGGATCTCACAGCCGGCCAGCGAAAAGGTTCCCAACTTCTCACAGGCATCGCGGATCGCGGTGACTTCGCCGTGCGCCGTGGGGTCGTTGGTGGCGATCACGCGGTTCCAGCCTTCGCCGATGATTTCGCCATTCCGCACCACCACCGCGCCGAAAGGCCCGCCCGCCCCCGCGTTCATGCCCTGTCTGGCGAGTGCGATGGCCCGCCGCATAAAGACTTCCGGTGCTTCCATGGCGGCGATTTTCCGCGCAAAACCGGGTTTCCGCGAATAAAAAATGTTCCGGTTCAAGCGCTTAGCGCCGGGAGCTGGCAGAGTGTCGGATTGATCACCGGGAAATCCGCCAAAACGGGTGCATCAATCCTGCGTTTCATCATGACCAGGATGTCGAGGCCTCTCCTTGAGTGAGTTGCACCCGAAAGCGAATCCCGCAAGGCTGGCGAGGAACTCCAAACGGGGATTAAGCTCCAGCGGTATCTTGCCTGCATGGGGACCCTTCTCCGCTTTGGCATGGGGCCGTCGGATCCTTTCGGCACGTCGCATTGAAGAGCCGGCAGCTCGACGGCGGCTCCTTTCGACAACAACAACAACTCTACCAAGTCCTTTCTTGCTGGTAAAACTGCCGCGCCTGATGCCGTCCCGTTTTCGCCTGTGCCATTCAGAAGAGCTGGATCCTTGGCCAGCAACTCCTTCATTCGTTCCCAATTCCCATCGAACGCCGCCTTGTTGAATTCAGCCGCATCGGGCTCTGCTGCGCAAAGCATCCCACATAGGGCGAGCTGCGCGAGACAACGCGTAATCCATGAACAGACTCCGAAGGAATTCGTGGGTTTCACCGCAGCATAATGGCAGCCGCCTCCTTCAAAGCCGCGAGCTTTTCGCGTTCCGGAGCCGCGCCCCTGGCTTGGTCCGGTTTGCCGCCGCCTTTGCCGCCGGCGAGGGCGGCGAGGTCGCGGAGGAGGTCGCCGGCTTTGAGGCCTTTGGTTAGGGCATCCGGGCCGCAGTGGGTGGCGAGGTGGAGTTTTTCGCCGTCATCGACGATGAGCAGGGCCGGGCCGGCGAATTGTTTTTTCTTGAGGCCGTTCTGGAGCTCCTGGAGCAGCGAGGCGTCGGACTCGAAGGAGACGATGATGGGTTTGCCATCTTTCGTTGCTGAATCGATGAGTTCGGCGAGGGATTCGTCGGCGAGGGCGGCGGCTTGGGAGGACTGGATTTTCTTGATGCGCTTCTCGGCTTCGATGGCTCCGGCCTGGGTTTCCTCCAACGTGCGCTGGCCGTGGGCGAAGGTGGCGTTGATCCGGGCAATGTCGGCGCGCTCGGCGAGCATGGCCGCCATGATGTGGGGGAAATCGTTCACTTCCACGGGCGCTTCGCCGAGGGCGGTTAGCTTTTCGTTGGCGGCGTGGAGTTTGGCGCGGGCGGCTTTGAGTTCGTGGTCCCATTTCTCGACGGACTCGTTCAGATAGGCCCAGGCGGCTTCGCCGCAGACGGCTTCGATGCGGCGCACGCCGGAGGCGATGGCGCCTTCGGATTTGATTTTGAACAGGCCGATCTCGCCGGTGTGGCGGACATGGGTGCCGCCGCAGAGTTCCTGCGAGTAGCCGTTGAGTTGGTTCGACTGGCCACCGATCTGGACGACGCGGACGATGTCGCCGTATTTGTCGCCGAAGAATTGCATGATGTCGGCGCGGCCCTTGATGTCGGCGTGTTTGACTTCGGTCCAGGAAACGGAGTCGTCGGCTTTGATGGCGGCGTTGACCTTTTCCTCCATCGCGGCGATCTGCCCGGGAGTGACGGCGGCGCTGTTGAAGTCGAAGCGCAGGCGGTTTTCATCGACGGAGGAACCTTGCTGCGCGGCGTCGGCGGAAACGACTTCATGGAGCGCCCAGTGGAGAAGATGGGTGGCGGTGTGATGGGCTTCGATCGGGCGGCGGCGTTGCGTGTCTAACTTGAGAACGACATTGTCGCCCGCGGCGATTTGAGATTTAAGATTTAAAATTTCAGATTGAGGAACGATCAGCGCGCGGGCTTTGCCGATTTGTTGGGTGCCGGTGATGGGGATGGGTTCGCTGCGGCCAGAGGCCGCAACCACGATCAGCGTGCCGGTGTCGCCGGCCTGGCCGCCCATCTCGGCGTAGAAGACGGTCTTGTCGGTGATGATGAAGAGCGCGTCTTCCTGCGGGTGGATTTCGAGGAGGGTGGCTTCGGTTTCGTCGGCGTCGAAGCCGAGGAACTCGGTGGTGGCTTCGGTGGAGATGTCGAGGGCGCGGACGACGGTGGACTTTTGGGCGGCGCGGGCGCGTTCGCGTTGTTGTTCCATCAGTTCTTCGAAGCGCGGCATGTCCACCTTGAGTCCGCGCTCGGCGCAAAGAAGTTCGGTGAGGTCGGATGGGAAACCGAAGGTGTCGTAGAGTTCGAATGCATCGTCGCCGGAGAGGGTCTTCGGGGAGCACACGCGCCCTCGCGTGTTGTCGGAGACGCCCTCGTCTCCGACAGGGCCCGAAGGTTCATTCAACTCCCTTGTCCAGGACCACGCGTAATCTGTCGCTTGCGTCACCAATTGATCAGCCACCGGATTGCCGATGATATAGTCGTACTTTTCAATCAGATCCGCTTCGCTGCGGATCAGGCGGTCAAATGACTCCTGGTCCCAAAGGTGTTTGATGTTTTCGTTTTGGAGGACTCTCCGTCGTTCCTTGAGGATTTTGTGAGAGCTGACGGATTTGATCGGCTGGAGGATTTCAGGGAGGGTGAAAAATATCGGGTTGGACTCGGGGTCGTAGGATTTGACTTGTGGCTCGATGAGGAGATGGACGTGGTCCGGCATGACGCAAGCGGCATACAGATGGATTTGTCCGAGCTTGCGGGCGTGGAGGATGGAATCGAGCACGATGCTGCGCTCGGGCTCGCTGAGGATGTCGCGGTCCAGGGTGGTGAAGGTGACCATGTATTTTCCCCACGGGCGCTCGAAATGGGGGAGGTTGCGGCGGGTGTAGGTGGGTTCGGACGCTGGGGGTGAATTCGGGCCGATCTGAGGCGAGGGCGCCTCGGATGACACGCGAGGGCGCGTGTGCTCCCCTTGGAGCGCTTCTTCGAAGCGTTTGAGGCCGCGGTCGAGCGTTTGATTGAAGCTCGCCTCTTCCTGTTCCAGCGTCTGCCGGACGACGTCCTGGCGGTTTTTCAACTCCGGGAAAACTCCGCCCATTTCGCTCACCAGCGTTTCCACCAGCGCGCCGAAGAATGGCTTGTCCCCGGAGAAACCAAGCTGGCGGCCATATCTAACTGCGCGGCGGAGGATGCGGCGGAGGACGTAGTTGCGGCCGTTGTTGCCGGGCATGATGCCGTCGGCGATGGAGAATGACAGGGTCCGCAGGTGATCCGCAATGACGCGGAAGGCGATGGCGGTTTTCATTTCCTCATCGAAGAGGGAACGGTCGGCGCCGAGGGCGGGATAGATGTTGGAGTAGGTTTTTCCGCTGAGTTGTTCGAGTTTGCGGAAGAGCGGTTGGAAGACGTCGGTGGCGTAGTTGGACGGCTTTTTCGAGAAGTCGGTGAAGCCTGCGGTGTTCTGGATGATGGAGCAGGCGCGCTCGAAGCCCATGCCGGTATCGACGTGTTTGGCGGGGAGTTCGCGGAAGCTGCCGTCCGCCTCGGCGTTGTATTGGATGAAGACGAGGTTCCAGATCTCGATGCAGAGGTCGGAGTCGTTGTTGACGAGGTTGCGGCCGGTGAGGGGATTGCCTTCGGGTGTCAGGTCGACGTGGAGTTCGGAGCAGGGGCCGCAGGGGCCGGTTTCGCCCATCATCCAGAAGTTGTCTTTGACGTTGCCATGGACGATCTGGACGGCGGGGTCGCAGCCCTTGGAAACGAAGAGGGCGGCCCAGATGTCGTAGGCTTCCTGGTCGAAGTTGCCGGGATCGCCTTCTTTTGGCGCATAGACGGAGGCGTAGAGGCGGTGGGCGGGGAGGCCCCAGCGTTCGACGACGAGTTCCCAGGCCCAGGCGATGGCTTCCTTTTTGAAATAGTTGCCGAACGACCAGTTGCCTAACATCTCGAAGAAGGTGTGGTGATAGGTGTCGTAGCCGACGTCTTCGAGGTCGTTGTGTTTGCCGCCGGCGCGGATGCATTTCTGGGTATCGGCGGCGCGCGGTGGATCGTAGGGGGCTTTTTCGACGCCGAGGAAATAAGGGACGAAAGGGTTCATCCCGGCGTTGGTGAACAGCAGGCCTGGCGACTGCGGCAGCAGCGAGGCGGAGGGGACGATGGTGTGCTGTTTTTCCTGGAAGAAATCGAGGAAGGATTGGCGGATCTCGGCGGATGTCATGGTCGCGGATTGGGAAGGGACCTGCGGCGAGACGCCGCAGCCACATTGGAAAGGGGCGCGAAGATGGGTGAGGGCCGGGGGCGGTGTAAAGCCTCGCGGATGAGAGATTTCAGCGGGCGGCGGCGGGGCTCACGGGGCGGCCTCGGCGGTGGCGGGCGCGGTGGCGGGCGCGGTCGGAGTGAGCAAGGCTTTGAACTCTTCGCCCCATTCGCGGGCGCGGGGGTGGGCGATGTATTTCTCGATGTGGGCGAGCATGCGCACCGCGGCGCCGCTTTGATCGCCGTAGGTGAAGAGATCCTTTTCCATGTTCCACTGCATTTGCGGCAGGATTTCGGCGAGGTATCGCTCGAACTCGGGGGCGCTGGGGCCTTTCTTGCCACCCCAGAATTCGCGTCTGGCGGTTTCCTGCATGATCCGCTTGATCCAGGCGGTCCGCAGGGTGGCGATCCGGTCGGGGCTGCGGTGCGCGGGGAAAATCAATTGTTCGTAAATTTCGGCCAACTGGGCGGGGGCGAGCGGCCAGTTTTCGATTTTCACCTGTTCGATGTCGTAGGCGCGGGCGAAGACGGAAGCGATGACGGACTGGCTGAGAAGTTGTTCCTGAGAGGCAAGACTCTGGGCGTTGCGGAAAATGCTCTCGATGAGGCTTTCGGCCTCGGCCCTGAGCTTGGGGAGGTTGGGTTCATCGGCGGCGGCTTGGAGAGTGAGGACCAGCCAGCTGAGTTGGTAGCGGAGGGCGCTGCGGAGGGCGGGGTCGGCGAGTTGTTCGGCTTCCTTGCGTTTCCACTCGCGGAAGTCCTGGCTTTTGCGGTCGTTGTCGCTGTAGTTGACCTTCTCGATGCACTTGAGATAGAGCTCCATCGCTTGGGCGTCGTCAACCATGGCGGCGCGGTAGGCGGCGAGGGCGACGCGGAATTTTCCGTCTTGGCGCGAGTAGGCGTCGCTGCGGAGTTTTTCCAGATTTTCCAGCAAAGCCTCGCGGTCGGCATCGGTGAGTTGGTCCGCGCGTGCGCTGCTGAGGGCGAGGGCGGAAATGGCGAGGGCGATGGGGAATTTCATGGGTTGAGAAGATAGGGAAACCGTCTGCGGTCGGAAACGTTGCGCCATCCAATCAGCGTGCGGCGGGAATGTGGATCTGAAATTTTCCGGACTTGGATTTTGGGGATTCCGGGGCATCTTCGCGGCAGACACCCACCCATTTTGATGAATCGCGCTGTTCGACGTTTGCTGGCACTTGTTGTCGTTTTTGTGGCCGCTTTTGTCGCGGTTTCGATCTTGCGGACGTGGCAGGCCGGGGGTGATTTACGCGGCTTGCTGCCGTTTTTATCCAAGAAAACTCCCGGGGAATTCCGCCCGGATCCCTACGACCTGCCGGACAAACCGCCCCTCAATCTGAATGACGTGGAGCTGCTATCGCGGCTGAATGGCGAGTATGCGCGACTGACGGAAGCGGTGGTCCCGTCGGTGGTCAGCATCGACACGGCGGGCGTCCGCACCGAGCGGCTGCTGGACGTTTGGGGCCGGACGCGGGTCCGGAATTATCCGACGCAGGGCCAGGGTTCCGGAGTGATCGTGACTTTCCAAGGACATGTCATCACCAACCACCACGTCATCGCCGGCCAGCAGCAGATCCGGGTGACACTGCACGGCGGAAAAACCTACGCGGCGCATTTGATCGGCGAGGACACCCTGCTCGACATCGCGGTGTTGAAAATCGATTCGGATGAAACCTTCACCCCGCTCAAATTGGGTGATTCCTCGCAGGCGCGGGTCGGGCAGTTGGTGTTCGCAGTGGGCAATCCCTTCGGCCTCGGCGAGACGATCACGCAGGGCATCATTTCGGCCAAAGAGCGCTCGCTGTCCGACAACCAGCGCGACCTGTTCCAGACCGATGCGGCGATCAATCCGGGAAATTCCGGCGGGCCATTGGTGAATTTGCGCGGTGAAATCATCGGCATCAACGTGGCGATTTTCTCCCCCGACAAGGAGAACCCCGGTTTCCAGGGAGTCGGATTTTCGATTCCGGCCAACGACGTGAGGGACGCGCTTTCCCAAATCCTCGAGCGCGGCCGGCCGATCCGCGGCTTCCTCGGCGTGCAGATGCGCGACCTCGATGCCACCGTCCGCAACGCGCTCGGTTATGAGGGCAAGGATGGCGCGGCGGTGCTCGGCGTGTCACCGGGATCGCCCGCGCAGGCGGCTGGACTGAAGCCGTGGGACGTCGTCATTTCCGTGGATGGCAAGGCGATCCAGACATCCGCCGAGCTGTTTGCCACGGTCCAGCGCGCCCGCGTCGGCGATACGCTCACGCTGGCGATTTGGCGCAAAGGGGAGCCGCTTGAACTGAAGGCCGTCATCGCCGAAAGCGGCGCGGCCAGCACCGCCCCGCAAACGCTGCCGGCTCCCGGCGCGCAAGGCCGCACCCCGGACCCGGAAGTGATTTTGCAAGCCCTCGGCATCCAGGTGCGCGACCTCTCCGTGCCCGAGCGCATGCGCGGATTCCGCGGCGTGGTGGTCACCGGACTCACCGAAGCCGCACTGGCCGGCGACCTGATCAAATCCGGCGACCTCATCCTCGCCGTCAACAACTCGCGGATCGGCAGCGCCACCGAGTTTTTCCTCAATCTCGCCGCCTCCGCCGCCGTGCAGGACACCACCCTCCACCTCATCCGCGAAGGCAAGGCCCTGCGCGTCAATCTCCCGGCACTTCCCCGCGAGGAATGATCCGGCGGCGGGTGAAATTTGCGCCCGTCCATCTACGTTTAAAAGCTCCCTCCATGCAACGATCCAAGGTTCCTTACTTTTTCCTCAGCCTTGCCGCCGTGCTCGCACTGGCCGCCGTCGCACTGTTGCTCATCGGTCCGAAAAAAACGTTGAATCCGCCACCGCCGACAACTGCGGCACCTGCCGCAGCTCCGGTCGCACCGCCGCCGGCGCCGATCAGCGGCCTAACCGATCCTGTCAAACCCGAGGATCCCGCCACCGCGCTCAAGAACCTCGGCGTGGGATACTCCGCCGCCGATCCCGCCGACCTCGTCGCCCAGATCGCCGCCGCACTCGAAGCGGGCGATCTGGTCAAAGTCGGCCGTCTGATCGGCAAAGACGCGCTCGACACCGCCACCATCGAGCGGCTCAAGGCGCTATCAGCCACCCCGCTCAAGCTGCGCCAGCCCGACGGCGTCCGCGAGGTCGGCGAAATGGAGCTCAACACCCGCTCGCGCTGGTCCCTCGAACTCGCCGGCCAGGAACCCGGGCGCGACCGCATTTTCCTCGATCTCCGGAAAGTCGATGGCAAGTGGACGGTCGAGAAAATCACCCTGCCGCCCGCACCCGGCGAGCCGATTCCCAAGGCGCTGTTCGCTGATTCGTTAGGAGTCGCCGACGCGTTTCTGCAAGCGGTGCTCAAGCAGGATTTCGAGTTCGCCTGCGCGTTTGTCGATCCCGCGAAAGTTTCCGATGCGAAAATCGCCGGGCTTTGCATCCTGTTCGAAGAGGGCGAATACCGGCTGCGCAAATCCAAGCCGCTGCGCTCGATGTTCCAGCGTCCCGACA
>JBIPMR010000607.1:0-3387 GCA_044369025.1 Luteolibacter sp. | reverse complement strand
AAAAGTCCCCGACACCGTCTCGTTCTCACGATTTCCCCGTTCGTGCCGGAGCAAGACCGGGCTACAAGTGGGAATTGTTGATCATCCTGTGGGTAGCCTATTTCCTGAACCAGGGAGACCGGCAGATCTTCAATGCGGTGATTCCTCTCATCAAGGCCGACCTAGGACTCACCGACATCCAGCTGGGATTGGTCGCGACCATATTCACCCTGCTTTACGGAATCTTTGTTCCCCTGGCGGGCTGTCTCGGTGATTTCGTGACCAAAAAATGGATTGTCTGCCTCAGCTTGCTGACGTTCAGCGCCGGCACCCTGTTCACCGGTTTCAGCACCGGTTTTGTGCTACTGATTCTGTTCCGAAGCATCGCCACCGGCGTGGGCGAGGCATTCTACTACCCGGCGGCCAATTCACTCATTGGGCAATACCACAACGCCGCCACCCGGGCACAAGCCATGGCGGTGCATCAAAGCGCGCTTTACTTCGGGATCGTCGCGAGCAGTTGGTTCGCCGGCTGGGTCGGTCAAAGCTACGGCTGGCGGTCGACATTCTACGTATTCGGCGGGTTGGGGCTGCTGATTGCGGGAGTGGTCGCCTTCCGCTTGCGCAACGAGCATCGCGATCTGGAGGCTGAGCGTCGTGACGAGCAACCGGTTCTTCCGGCGGTAAAACTTGGGGAAGTTCTTAGAAGCATTCTGCGCAAGCCGACCTTCTATTTCCTGAGTCTGGCCTTCGGCGGGATGGTGTTTGTCGGCACGGGCTACATGACGTGGATGCCGACGTTTCTCCATGAGAAATTCAATCTATCCATCAAAGACGCCGCCCTGAACTCGATGCTCTATCACTTCATCTTCGCTTTCTTCGGCGTGATGGTGGGCGGGCGTGTCTCCGACCGTCTCGCCGCACGGCGACCGGGCATCCGGATGGAAATGGAGTATCTCGGACTGCTGCTGGGCGCGCCATTCATCTGGCTGATGGGCACCGCGACCAGTCTGACCACCGTCTATATCGCCCTGGCGGGCTTTGGCTTCTTCCGCGGGATCTACGACTCCAACCTCTTTGCCGCTCTCTTCGACATCATTCCGCCACGCTTCCGCTCGACGGCCACCGGGTTGATGCTCTGCTGTGCGTTCACCGTCGGCGCGACGTCACCGGTGCTGCTCGGCTATGTGAAACAATACCTCGACCTCAGCATCGGCCTGTCGTCGCTGGCTTACGTCTATGTGATTTCATCCGCGCTCATCTTTGTGGCACTACGGCTGTTTTTTGCGAAAGACTACCACGACGAGTCAAAACCCGAACCTGCGCTCGCGGACACCTGATTTGAGCGCCTATCCAGTGAAATCATGGAACCTGTCAGAGAGCTGCCGTTGAACATGCGATTGATTTCGTTGGATGCCCTCAGGGGATTTGTCATGTTCTGGATCATCGGGGGCGACGTGATTTTCAAGTCATTCGCAAAAGCGACCCACAGTGAATTCCTCTTATCCTTGGTGCCACAGTTGGAGCATGCCGAATGGCGGGGATTCCACGCCTACGATCTGATTTGGCCGTTGTTTCTCTTCACCGTCGGTTGCGCAATGCCTTATGCGTTCGGCAACAGCCTCGGCAAAGGCATTTCGAAGAAGGTGATTTACTGGAAGGTCATCAAACGCACCTGTCTGCTGTTTGCGCTTGGGATGCTAGTCGGCGGAAACCTGCTCGCCTACGACTTGTCAAAGGTCTATCTCTACAACAACACCCTGCAGACAATTGCCGTGGGCTATCTGCTCGCTTCGCTAATCATCTTGAATCTGCGCATTCGTTGGCAGATTGTCATTCCACTGTCCGCGCTCGTCGTTTATTGGCTGATGCTTGTCACCATCCCAGTGCCGGGATACGGCGCCGGAGTCCTCACTCCGGAAGGCAATCTCTCCATCCACATTGACAAGATGGTTTTCGGATCCTTCCAGCACGGCAACGACTGTGCCTACATCTTGCCGAGCTTGATGTTCGGCTGCATGGTGATGTTCGGCGCGTTGACCGGCCAACTGCTGCGTTCGGATCGGAGCGACCGCTCGAAAATTCTCTGGATGATCGGAACTGGCCTCGCCTGCCTCGCGATTGGATGGATCTGGAGCGAATGGCTGCCGTTCATCAAGAAAATCAAAACCAGTTCGTTTGTCGTGTATGCCGAAGGTTGGTGCTTGCTGTTCATGGTACTGTTTTATTTTCTGATTGATGTCATGAAGCACCATAGGTTCGCCCAAAGCCTCGTCGTCATTGGCGTCAATTGCCTTGCCGTCTACATCGCGACACAGCTGTTTCAGTTCAAAACCATCGCCAATGTCTTGGTGGGCGGGCTGGAAGGACGCATCGGATCCTGGTTCGAATTCCTGCAGGCCATTGTCGCATTCATGATCGTCTGGTTGATCCTGTTTTGGATGTATCAAAAGAAGTCGTTCGTCAGGATCTAGAACCAGCAGCAACATCCGCCGAAATCGGAAAACTTCATCCACAAGCTCAAATCTCACATGAAACCACATACCAGCCGCCGAAATTTCATCCGCTCGTCAGCCGCCGCCAGCATCGGGCTCACCGCGCTTGGTATTCCGTTCGCGCGCGCGGCCTCGCCCAATGCCAAACTCCGTGTTTTGTCCATCGGCGTCGTTGGCACCATCGGGGAGGCCGACCGCAAGGCGGTCGCGTCACATCCTGATGCCGAGATTGTCGGCCTTTGCGATGTCGACTCCATCTACCTCGCGCAGGCCGCCAAGGACCATCCGAACGCATTCACCTGCCGCGATTACCGCGAGGCGTTTGCCAAATATGGCGATAAGTTCGATGCGGTGATCGTTTCCGTGCCGGACCACTCCCACGCGCCCATCCTGCTCACGGCAATGGCCCACGACAAACACGTCTATGGTCAAAAGCCCTTGGTACATCAACTCGAGGAGCTGGTGATGGTTGAGCACGCGATCAAGGCCAAGCCGCATCTCGTCACCCAACTGGGTAACCAGCGCATGGCCAGTCCGGGTCGCCGCGCGGCGGTTGAAATCCTGCGCCAAGGACAACTCGGCAAAGCCATCGAGGCATTCGCATGGACTGGCGCGCCCGATGCGAGTGAATATTTCAACGCGGAAAGGATCATCCGGATCAACCCCAAGGTGCCTGAAAATCTTGACTGGAACCTGTGGCTCGGTCCTTGTGCCGAGATGCCCTACCATGATTTCATCGCCCCTGCCAGATGGCGCTCATGGTGGGATTTCGGCAGCAACGGTCTCGGTGATTGGGGTTGCCATGTGCTGGATGTGATTTTCTTCAGCTATGACGAACTGCTTTCACCCATCTCGGTCAGGACCGATTGTGCCGAACCCGCATCTAGGGTTTTCCATGTCAATCCGTGCAAAT
>JBIPMR010000606.1:0-3391 GCA_044369025.1 Luteolibacter sp. | reverse complement strand
GGAACCGCCGACGGAGGAGTAGTAGGGATCGTAGGCGCAGGAGGTGAAGGCAATCGACGCCACAGCTCCCACTGCGGACACCAGCCAAAGACGAAGGTTGTTCTTCATGCCGCTACGACAGCATCGGAGCGGATAATATTCGAATCGTTTTTCAGAGAATCTTCATCCGGCGGCGGCCATGGGTTGACAGGGGCGGGGATTCTTCGGTTTCATCCTTCAGGAACATTCATGACTTACTCAAACGCGCCGATTCTTGTCACTGGAGGAGCTGGATACATTGGCTCCCACACCGTCCGTCTTCTGGCCAGCCAGGGCCGCAAAGTGGTTGTCTTGGACAATCTGGTGTTCGGCCACGACCAGGCGATCATCGATCCCGAGGTGGAATTGGTGGTCGGCGATGTCGGCGACCAGGAACTCGTGCGCGCCCTGTTCGCAAAACACCCATTCGGCGCGGTGGTGCATTTCGCCGCCTATGCCTACGTCGGCGAGTCGGTGACCAATCCGCTCAAGTATTATCAAAACAACACCGCGGAACCCATCAAGCTGCTGCAGGTGATGCAGGAGGCCGGCTGCAAGGTTTTCGTGTTTTCCTCCACCTGCGCCACTTACGGTGTTCCGGACAAACTGCCGATCACCGAAACCAACCAACAGAATCCGATCAATCCCTACGGGCAAAGCAAGCTGATGGTCGAAAAAATCCTCGCCGACTGCGACACGGCCTGGGGCTTGCGCAGCGCCTGCCTGCGTTATTTCAACGCCAGCGGCTGCTCGAAGGACGGCAAGATTGGCGAAGACCACAACCCGGAAACCCACCTGATCCCGCGCGTGCTGATGGCGGTGACCGGTGAAATCGAATATCTTGAAGTTTTCGGCACGGACTACGACACGCCCGACGGCACCTGCATCCGCGATTACATCCACGTCGAGGATTTGGCCGATGCCCATGCCCGCGCGCTCGACCATCTGGCCGCCGGCGGTGCTTCCTTGCGTTGCAATCTCGGCACCGGCGTCGGCGTCTCGGTGAAAGAAATCATTGCCGCCGTCGAAGAAATCACCGGCAAGACCGTGCCCGTCAAATACGGCCCGCGACGGGCGGGGGATCCGGCCTCTTTGGTCGCCGACCCGGCCCTCGCCAAACAGCTGCTGGGCTGGGTCGCGAGCCGCAACGACATCCGCGAAATGGTCGGTCCGGCATGGACTTGGTCGAGTGGTCCGCGCGGTGGCCGCTACCCGGCAAATCGTTACCCGGCGTAACTCCGATGTATTGACATTTGCACTTGCGGTCTCCTCACAATCGTCCCATTTTACCCCCACCGAACCCACAAACCCATGCACTTTATTGAATCAAATACCCGCACCGGGCGGCGTCATCCCGGCTTCACCTTGGTGGAGATGCTCGTCGTGATCGCCATCATGTCCGTGTTGGTCACCGCCGGGGCGATCGGTCTCGGCAGCATCGGCGGCAAGGGGGTTTCCAGCGGCGTCGCCTCGGCCGAATCGCTGTTTGACGAAGCACGCGCGATCGCCGTGGGGCAGCGGACGAAAGCCCGGGTCTTGATCGCCAAGGAAATGACCAGCAATTCCGCCGAAAACCTGCGTAAAATCGTAGTAGTCTCGGAAGCTCTAAAGACTGACGGAACTCCAGATACAGATAAATGGGTCCTTTCCAGCCGTGGCGTGACTCTTCCCGATCAGGTGTTTTTCAGCCAAAATTTCAGCAAGGACAATTACGAAACTGGTGGAACTACTCTGCCCACCATGAAAAGCACTAAGATTAACAATGTTAAAGCTGCCTTTGCGGGTGAATATTTCTACTACGAATTCAACTCCGAAGGCATTTGCACCACTCCCGGCGCCAGCTTCATCATCGGCAGCGGATCCAGAAGCCTCAACAGCGCCACTTCCAAACCCAAGGTCACGGCTGCCGGCAAGCGCGACTTCGGCGGTTTTGTCATCTGGCGCAATGGCCGGACCTCGCTGTTCCGCAGCCCCGATCAAATGGGTTCGGGTATCAGTGGGATGGCTCCAGGAAAGGAATTTTAATTTATGAAACCCACTCACTCCAACCGCCACAACGGTTTCACCCTGCTTGAAACGGTCATCGCCATCGGCGTGCTCGCCGTGCTTCTGACCGGCTTCATGATCGTCTTCGCCCCGGCCGCTGCCGGCATCCGCCAGTCGATCAATGTCCAGCAGGCGGACCGCCTGGCCTCCACCTTGGAGCAGGAACTCGTCACCGCCCGAAAACTGGATGGTAACAAAACCGGCTTTGACAAGGCATTCAAATGGATCGAGGGAGCCAACAGCGCTGGTGATGCGATCCTGATCTACCAGTATCGCGGCAAGCTCGGGGTGTCCAACCGCAGCGATGGCTCGCCCGAACCGGAGCCCAATGTCAAAGGCAAACTGCCCGGTGAGGACTACATCGTCACCACCATCGCCCGCCGCAAAAGTGATGGCGAATTCACCAAAGATCTCCCCGCCGTCGAAGGCAACGTCTACCTGGTGAAATGCACCCAGTTGGTCTTTTCCACCACCGCCGGAGGCGGGCTGGTGGCGGGGACACCCGGGAAGATCAACGATCCGAAGGGAGCGGGCGCGGCGGTTAGCAATTCCGACGACTACCCCGAAGCCGTCATCGCCTTCTCCGCCGAGTTTCACATGCTGCCATCCAAGTCGGGATCCTATTTTTCAGGAGCCGCGTTCACCAAACGCTTCACCGAAGCCAAAAACCCTGTTTTCACCCGTAACCTGGCGGTTCGCCGGTAAGCCTTTCACTGGACTCATTCATGAAAACCCAAATCACCTCTGCCAAGAAGCGCGGCTTCACCCTGATGGAACTGATGGTCGCCATGGCGATCACCACCATCATCGTCACCGTTCTGGTTTCGATCACCTCCATCGCCCTCGATACCTGGAACCGCAGCCGCGCCGAGCTTCGTGCTTCACGTCAGGCGAAGTCGATGGTCGATTCGATGGCCCGCGACTTCGAGGCCTTGGTCACCCGTCGCGGCAATACCAACGAGTGGCTGTCCGCGATCTCCGCGCAAACTCCGCCCGGAGACAGGCTGGTCAGCACCAGCGCCTCCAAATTGATCTTTTTCACCGCGGCGACCGACCGCTACAATGGTGAAGTCGGCAATGTTACCAACAATAAGGGGGGTGATGTATCTTGTGTCGCCTACGAACTCGAATACAAGGATCCGATCGATGGCAACAGTGGCAAATTTGACACGTTCATTTTGAATCGCAAACTGGTGAACCCCAACGAGGCCTTCGAAAAGCTGCTCGGTAAGGACAATCTCGAAACCGCTTTCGCCACGGTGAGCGGGAATCTGAATGACCCCACCAACTTCGTCTGTGAGAACATTTTCCAGTTCACGGTCACCTT
>JBIPMR010000065.1:0-10366 GCA_044369025.1 Luteolibacter sp. | reverse complement strand
TCCCAACGGGACGGATCATCAAAGCCCGGCACGCAGTGCCGGGTCGGGATTCCTTGGAATCCGCGCGTCCAGTAGGGACGGCTCATAACGAACGATGCTTGGCACCCAGCGGCGGCTCGCGTTACCGGCGAGGTGCAATTCGTAAGCGCGGCTGTCCGCCAGAGGGTCGCCGCGGACTTGCTTGAATTCACCGTGGTCCCAGCCGTTTCCCCGGTAACCCTATCTTAATTCGAGTGGTCCTTTCGGGCCGCTCGTCCCCTGGATCCCGAGCCCGCCGGCCCATCGTGCATCGAACTAAGGCCCATCCCCGGATCCACCCATCATCGATTGCGCGAAACCCCAATTCACAGCGGGTTGTTAGCTGCTAAGTTGGAATTGCAATCCGGATCAGCGGTTGAATCCCAAGTCCATCGTGCCACTGGCACCGGGCCGGGAAATCCATCGGCCGCGTGTGCCCGGAATCAGCGATTGTCAGTCCCGCAACGCCGGAGGACAGGACTGACAAATCCAACCCCCCTCCCCCGGCAGAAAGAACAAACATGAGCCTGTTAACCAAATGGAATCCGTTAGCCAAAAACCATGAGATCGATGTCTGGCGCCCCGCCACCCGCTGGGATCCGGTGCGTGAAATGGAGGATTTGATGCGCGGCATGCAGCGGGTCTTCTATTCGCTGCCGGCCAAGACCGATGAATCGATGTCCTTGGCCGATTGGTCGCCATCGGTGGATATCGCCGAGGACGACAAAGAGTATGTGGTGAAAGCCGAGCTCCCCCAAGTCAAGAAAGAGGACATCAAGGTGAGCGTCGAAGACGGCATCCTCTCGATCAGCGGCGAACGCAAAGTGGAAAAAGAGGAAACCAACCTCAAGTTCCACCGCATCGAGCGTGCCTACGGCCGCTTCGAAAGAACCTTCAGCCTGCCGGATGAAACGGACTCGGACAAGGTCACTTCGGAATACAAAGAGGGTATCCTAACCATCCATCTGCCGAAGAGTCCGAGCGTGAAACCCGCCTCGCATGTGATTCCCGTGAGTTGATCACGGGGCGTGCGGGCGTTGCGCCATAACACACCAAACGCCCGCGCGCGGAAAATGGGTGGCCGCCGATTCCACATCGGCGGCCGCTTGTTTTTGCCTTGAAACCCGCCGCCTCCGCCGCGAGCAGGGCATCCGCGACCTTGCCGGCGACAGCGGCCCGGGCATCACCTCCAACCTCGCCGAAGAACCATGAATCACCTGATTTTCAACAACCGGACCCACGCCGGGCAACTGCTTGCCGAGGCCCTGTCACAGTATGCGGATCGCAGCGACGTGATCGTGCTCGGGCTGCCGCGCGGTGGAGTCCCGGTGGCATTCGAAGTGGCGAAAAAACTCCATGCGCCGCTCGACGTCTGCGTGGTGAGGAAACTCGGCGTCCCCGGCTGCGAAGAGCTGGCGATGGGTGCCATCGCCAGCGGCGGCATCCGGGTGGTCAATGACGAAGTCGTGCGCGGATCGGGCATCACACCCGAGCAAATGGAGCGGGAATTCGCCAAACAACTGGGCGAACTCCACCGGCGGGAACTGGCCTATCGAGGCCACACCGGCGCACCGGACGTGGTTGCCAAAACCGTCATTCTGGTGGACGACGGCATCGCCACCGGCTCGACCATCCGTGCCGCCGTCCTGGCGCTCCGCCAACAGCGACCGGCGCGCATCGTCATCGCCGTGCCGACCGCCGCTGCCGATTCCTGCCACCGGCTCGAACCCTTGGTCGACGAACTCGTCACCCTCAGCAAACCGATGTATTTCCGCGCCGTCGGGCAATGGTACAGCGATTTCTCGCAGACCAGTGATTCCGAGGTGAAATGGCTGCTCAATCAAGCCGTCTCCTCGCCACAACCTCAGGAAGCCGGGAAATGAATCACGGAACAACCTAACACCATCACGGCTGTGCCGCGAAGTGCTTCTGCGAGAACTCGATTTTTTCGAAGTGACCGGCCCCGGGATGCAGGCGGTGCTGTTCGACCACAGGCTCTAACCGGCGCAACAAACCGACGCCATTGGCTTGTTGGATCGCAAGGCCGGGGCGGGCGTTGACCTCGATCATCAAGGGCCCGAGGGTTTCGTCGATCATCAGGTCCACGCCGAGGTAGCCCAGCCCGGTCATTTCCTGGCAGGTCACGGCGATGTCGAGGATCTTGCTCCACTCGGGCAACTGCACGCCGATCAGATCCGCGCCGAGGTCCGGATGGCGGGTGACGGGCCGGCCATGGTGCACGGCGCGGATGGTGCGGCCGGTGGCGAGATCGATCCCGATGCCGAGCGCGCCTTGGTGAAGATTGGCGCGGCCGTCGGATTCGCGGGTGGCGGCGCGCAGCATGGCCATTACCGGATAGCCGTGGAGCATCACGATGCGGATGTCCGGCGCGCCCTGGTGGCTGATGTCGGTCATCACCTTGGCCGGCCGCACCCGGTATTCGATCAAGGCGCAGTCCCGCTGGCCGCCAAGGCTGAAAAGGCCGGCGAGGATGTTGGCGACGTGGTGGCGGATTTCATCACCGGTCAGGCTCGCGCCGCTGGGCTTGATGAATTTGCCGCCGCGTTGTTCATCGATGACGAGCACTCCGCGCCCGCCCGAGCCGCGGGTCGGTTTGATGACGAAGGCGGCCCGATCGGCGAGCGCTTTTTCAAACGATTTCGCATCATGCGGCGAGCGGATCACCGCGTAGGTCTGCGGCACGGAAAGCCCCTGTGCTTCTGCGAGGGCCTTGGTCTGGAGCTTGTCATCCACCAACCCGTAAAGCCGGCGCGGGTTGTTAGGCAGCAGATAGCGGGCGTTCCGCATGTTGATCCCGACCACCCCGAGGCGGCGGAGTTCGCCGGGCGTGCGCATCCAGCGATGCCACCACTTCGCATCATTCTGCGGCGGGGAATCAGGCATCGGAAAAGGACTTGAAGCGGATCAATTCGGAGATCCGGTAACCGGTGTAGCGGCCGATGATCAAAATCCCGGCCAACAACACCAACAACAGCTCGGGAAAATAAAACGCCCAATACTGGACCTGCGCGATGCGCATGAAAAGATAGGCCAACACCGCGACCACCACCGAACCGCCGACCTGGGTGATCGCGCTGCGCCCGCCTTCTTCTTCCCAAATGATCGACATGCGCTCGATGGTCCAGGCGAGGATGATCATCGGAAACAAGGTGATTTGCAGGCCGCCGCCGATGCCCATGCGGTAGCTGGTCACCGTCATCAGCATCATCAGCAGCGTGACGATCACCACGCAGGCCGCGACCCGCGGGACGACCAGCAGGTTGAGCCGCGAGAGCAGGAAACGGAACCAGAGACCGGCGGCGATCAGGATGGCGAACATGATCAGGCCGCGCAGCAGCGGAATTTCCAACAAAGCCAGCGCCAGCAACACCGGCATGAAGGTGCCGAGCGTGGGCACGCCGATGATGTTGCGCATCAACACCACCACGAACGCACCTAACGGAATGAGCACGATATAACGGAACACCGCACGCTCGGCCAGCGGCAGGCCGAGGATGGTGGAGACCAGGAAGGGTGAGTCGCTCAGGTCGGTCAGGCGGGCGAGCGGGATCCGGTCCTTGGCGACGGTGAAGGAAACCCGCGAGCTTTCGCCGCCGGTGACATCGAGCAGCGGGCCGCCGCCACGGTGCCAGACAAAGATCGCGCGGCCATCGAGCACGGCGCCCGGCTCGGCGGGATCGCGGACTTTCCAGTAGGCTCCGTCATAATATTCCACCAACGCCACCGGCACTTGAGCGCCCGCCTCGGGATCCAGCCGCACGCCGTTGGCGATGCGCGCGGGCACACCCGCCATGCCTAACAAATCAATCCCCATCGCCAGCATCGCGCGGCCTTGGAACTCCTTTTCGTAGTGCCGCCTCACCAACATGGATTCCTGAGAGGACCCGCCGGCCGCCAGATCCGTGAAGATCGAGACAAACAGCGCGTCGGGGTCGGAGGAAATCGATCGGGCGCGCTGGACCAGATTGGCGGCCGCCTCGCCGAGCGCGCCTGATAGACCGGGGCTTTCCAGTTCGGCGGGTTGGACCACGGCGGCGATCGGCTCGCCGCCGCTGCGGGTGCTTTCCGGGAAGCGGACGCGGAAATAGAGCGCTTGGCTGTCCTCGCGTTTTTCCGATGACCAGACGGCGGTGTATTTGCCGAGGTTTTTCTCGATGTTGTAGTGATAGCCGAGCGAGCCGGCCTCCTGAAGGTCCCTTTTTTCCACCGCTGACGCGGGCAGGGCGAGGCGGGCTTTGACTTTTTCGCCGGTGGCGAGGAATGACACGCGGGCTTCGACCTGCCATTCGTTCACCTGCACGCCCTGCCAGATCGGCACCCCGAGCCAGACGGATTTGTAGGTGGCCAGCCCGCCGCCGAGCAGCAGGAGGGCGACGACCGCAATGATCAATTTCCATCTCGCACTCATGAATTTCCGAGGATCGAAAGGGTGAATCAGCGGAAAATCTTCTGCTCCGCGAGATAGGTGCGGGCCGGATCCACCCAGCCGAGGTCCTTGATCATGTTGCGACCTATCAGGACGGGCGAAAGCATGTTGGCGCGGTTGTTGAGGGTGAAATCACCGCGCAGGTTTTTTTCCCCCAGTTGGAACCCGAGCCGCACCACTTCGCGGGCCACCGACTCGCCACCGGGTTCCTTGATTTTTGCGATCCGCACCAGCGGCGCTTCGATACGGGTGCGGGCGGGTTTTTCCAAACTCGGATCAGTGACGATGAAGCGCACCCATTTTTTGCCGTCGCGTTCGAAAAGCTCTTTTTCCTCGGCGTGGATCGAACTGGTAAGCGCGCCGGTATCGAGTTTGGCCTGCAGTTTTTCCTCGATGCCTTTGACCAGGATCCGCTCGCGCCAGCCGTAAATTTGCACTTGGTCCGGGGAAACCGGGCGGGCGACCGCGGCTTGTTCCGCCTCGGCATTTTCCGCCGCCGCCTCGTCATCGGGGTCGGCCGCCGCGGGCCCGGCCGACACCTCGGGCATCGTCACCGGGGCTGGCGCGACCGGAGGAACCGCCGGCTTTGCCACCGGCTTCGGCGCGGGTTTAGGCGCGGGTTTTTTCGGTTCTTTCGGCGGCGCGGGAGTAGGCTCGGCGAGCGCCTCCTGATTCGCAGGCGGGGCGGCATCGGCCGCCACCGCCGCGCGGGACAGCCCGGACCCGAGAAGGCAGGCGATCAGCAGCGAAAGAGCTCGGAGAGGGAGAGTCACAGGGTTTGGGTGGGTCACGCGTGCAGACTATCAACCGTGAAAAGCACGCATTGCAACGGAATTTCTTCAACCCAGCCCGCTCAGAGCTTCTGACAAAACGCCTGGATGAGCGCCCGATAAACCGCGCTGCGCGGGATTTTAATCCGCGTTTGCAGGGTTTCCCACGTCGCGCTTTGGAGTTGGGTCAGCGTTTGCTCCGCAATCAAGGAAGGCAGCACGGTGGCGGCCCGCAGCCGGCGTGTCGCCAGAGTGCCCGCATAGATCCGCCCCTGGGCGACGCATCGGAGGGCGCGCGCCACCCACTCCGCGTGACAAATCATCAGCGCTTCGCGGTCGCGAGGATCCGTCACTGGCAGATAACAGCGGCCGGACGCCAGGTCCGCAGGCAGGTCGCGGAGGATGTTCACCAGTTGCAGCCCGACGCCGTAACTCCTCCCGCGGCGCAGTAATTCCGCCTCGGGGGCGTTGGAGAAATCTGCGCCAAGCGTTGCGAACCCAAGCCGCGTCCAAAACTCGCCGACGCAGCCGGCGACGCGCCACGCGTAATCCTCCAGCGCCGCCTCATCCGGCAGCGCGATCGGAGCCTCTCCGGTGGCCGCGCCGAAGCGTTCCAGGTCCAGTTTCTGCCCGCTGGCAATCACGGCCAGAACCTCGCGCACCAGATCCGCCTCGCCCTCGGGCATTTCTAGCAACCCGGCGAAAACCGCCGCCGAACACTCTAACAGCCATCGCTCGCGCGGATCCGCCACCGCATCCAAAACGTCCGGCCGCCACCGCGGCACCTCACCGCCATGCGCGACGGCCCGCGCAAATTCATCCAGACAGCGCAACCGCTCAGCGACCGGGATCGACGCGGTATCGGCCAGCGTGTCGCTGGTTCTCGCCAGCAAATATCCGAGGCTGGCCGCGCCACGCATCGGCGCGGGCAGCAGCCGCAGGGTGAGGTAAAACGAGCGGGAAACCCCTTTGAGCACGTTTTTTTCGAGATCCCTTTTCACCGCGCGCAAGGATGCACCCATCCGCCTGCGCTGCAAGTTCCGTGCGCGTGAAAGATCCGCCCGCCAGGCAGCGGATATCTCCTGCGAATCCGGTTGCGGTGAAGCGGTGGCGTGGCACTCTGAAAACGCATGAACGATGATCGCGAAACACCGAGGGATCGGAACAGCATCAAACTGGAACGGCTGGAACTCGCTTTGCGCGCGTCCAACGAAGGCATTTGGGACTGGTGGACGGATCAACGGGAGATTTTCTATTCGCGCAGGATTCTCGAGTTCATCGAGTGCGGCAAAGACCGCGCGCCCAACTTTTTTCTAGCACCCCATCAGGGGATCCACCCGGAAGAATATTCCGCGTTTTCAAAGGCGGTGGACCAGGCGCTGGAAGACTGCGGCCCCGAAACCCTCGCGGTGGACGCACGCGTCCGCACCGGCGGCGGTGACTGGCGCTGGCTGCGCATCCGCGGCACCGTCGTCCGGGATCGCGCCGGCCAGACGATTAGGATCGCCGGCTCGATGATCGACATCAGCCGCCGCAAAGCCGCCGAGGCCCAGGTCGAGGACGAGCGTTTCCTGCTCCGCCAACTGATCGATCACGTCCCGCTGCAAATTTATTTCAAAAACGTCGAGTCACGCTTCGTGATGGCCAACCAGGGCATGGCCGACTGGATGGGCCTCGCCAAGGAGTCTGATCTAACCGGCAAACACGACCGCGATTTCTTCGATGACGAGCACTGGAAACCGGCCGAAGAGGACGAAAAGCGGATCATGGAAACCGGCACGCCGATCCTCGATCAACTCGAGCACGAGACCTGGCACGCGGGCACGGAAACCTGGGTGATCACCTCGAAGTTCCCGTGGAGGGACCGCCATGGTTATATCAAAGGCACCTTCGGCGTTTCCAGCGATGTCACCAAACTCATCACCGCCCAACGGGAAACCTCGCTGCTCGCCCGGCAGCTCCAGGAAAAAAACCTCGCCTACGAAGAGGAACTCCACCTCGCCCGCGAAATCCAACAGGCGCTCGCCGGGGAAGGTTTTCCGGCGACCCGTGCGGCCGATGACCACAAAATCAACTTCGGCGCCCGCTACATCCCGATCTCCGGGCTGGCGGGCGACTTCTTCGAGGTGATGCAGGTGAGGGACGATTGCGTGGCGGTGCTGATCTGCGATGTGATGGGCCACGGCGTCCGCTCGGCGCTGATCGTCGCGATGCTGCGAGGATTGTTAGAGAAACAGCGGGCGCAGGTCAACGACCCCGGATTGTTTCTTCACGGGCTCAACGACGGCCTCGCCGCCATCCTCGAGCGCGCGGGCACCACCATGTTCGCCACCGCGTTCTTCGGGGTCATCGACCTAACTGAAGACACCTTCAAATACGCCTGCGCCGGCCACCCGGGCCCGATCGTCGCCGGCAAAAACGGCGTCCGCCAGCTCGCCACCCAACGCTTCGAAAAAGGCCCGGGGCTGGGCTTGATCCGCGGCGCCACCTACCCGACCTGTGAGATTGATTTCAGGGAAGTGGACCGGATGATCCTCTTCACCGACGGCGTGCTCGAAGCGGAAAACCTCAACGGCGAGCCGTTTTTCGAGAAGCGGCTGATCGAGCTCATCACCCACAGCGCGGATGCGCCGATCAACTCGCTGCTGGACGGGATTCTTTCCAGCGTGCTGGCGTTCTCCGAGTCCCAACACTTCGACGACGACGTCTGCCTGTTAGGCCTCGAGGTCAGCCGGCGGCCCGTTTGATGATCTCAATCTCGATCGCCTTGCTCGTCGGAGTGCCGCTGCCATCGGCGCGGCTGTCGGCGGGGACCAGCACGTTGGCCTCGGGAAAATAGGCGGCGGCGCTGCCTCTGGGCATTTCATAGGGGATGGCCATGAACGCTTCGGCCGTGCGCCGTTCGTCGCCCCAGAAGCTGACAAGATCCACGGCGGAACACGGCGCGATGCCCCGCTCGGCGAGATCCTCCGGATTCACGAAAACGATGCGGCGGGCGTTGCTGATGCCGCGGTAGCGGTCGTTGAGGCCGTAGATCGTGGTGTTGAACTGGTCGTGGCTGCGGATCGTCTGCAGCACCAGACGGCCCGGCGCGACTTCGAACACATCCATCGCCGCGAGACTGAACGAGGCCTTGCCGGAGGGAGTCTCCCAGACGCGTTGTTTCGCCGGATTGGGCAGATAGAATCCTCCGGCCTGGCTGGCTCGCTCGGTGAAATTTTCGAATCCCGGCAGCACCCGCTCGATCAGGCTGCGGATGCGGTCGTAGTCCTCGGCCAGCCAGCGCCAGAGGATCGGGCTGGTCACGCCATGCACCGACTCGGCGAGGCGGGCGATGATTTCCACTTCGCTGAGCAACTGGCGCGACGCCGGCGCGAGCACGCCGCGCGAAGTTTGCACGACGCCCATCGAGTTCTCACAGGTGACGAATCTCCCGTCGCCATCCCGCTCGCTGCGGCCGAGGCATGGCAGGATCAACGCCGCGCGTCCGGTGACGAGGTGGCTGCGGTTGAGCTTGGTGGCGATGTGGCAGGTGAGCTCGCAGTTGCGCAGGGCGGTGGCGGTGTATCCGGTGTCCGGCGAGGCTTGCAGGAAATTTCCGCCCAGCGCGAAAAACACCTTGGCCGCGCCCCGGTGCATCGCGTGGATCGAGTCCACCGTGTCCATCCCCGGCTCGCGGGGTGACCGGATGCCGCACTCGCGGTCCAGCGCCGCGTGGAACCACTCCGGCATTTTTTCGAAAATCCCCATCGTCCGGTCACCCTGCACATTGCTGTGGCCGCGCACCGGACAAAGCCCGGCGCCGGTCCGGCCGATCGCGCCTAACATCAGATGCACATTGACCACCTCGCGAATCGTCGCCACCGCATTCCGGTGCTGGGTGAGCCCCATCGCCCAGCAGGTGACCAGCTTGCGGGAGCCGCCGAGAATCGTCGTCGCGAGGGTCGCGATTTCCTCTTGGGACACTCCGGCCATGCGGGTAATTTCCGCCCACGGGGTTTCCAAAACGAGCGCGCGGTAGCCGTCGAAATCCTGCGTGTGAAGCTTGATGAAAGTGCGGTCGATGACGGTGCCCGGATGCGCGGCCTCCTCCTCCAGCAGACACTTCGCGACTCCCCGGAAAAGCGCCAGGTCCCCGTTCACCCGCACCCGCACGAACTGCGAGGCCAGTGCGGTGGGCCGGCCTAACAAAGCCGCCGGATTCTGCGGATGCAGGAAGCCGACCAAGCCCGCCTCGCGCAGCGGATTGATGGAAACCACCCGGGCGCCCTTTTTCACCGCGGCCTCCAGCGTCGAAAGCATGCGCGGGTGATTGGTCCCGGGGTTCTGGCCGACGCACAGGATGGTGTCCGCTTCCAACAGATCGTCGAGCGTCACCGTTCCCTTGCCGACGCCGATGGCTTCCTTCATCGCGAGCCCGCTGGATTCGTGGCACATGTTGGAGCAATCCGGCAGATTGTTGGTCCCGGTGCTGCGGACAAACAACTGATAGATAAAAGCCGCCTCGTTGCTGGCCCGGCCGGAGGTGTAAAACACCGCCTCGTTGGGCGATTCCAGCACTTTCAAATGAGTCGCGATCATCCGGAACGCGGATTCCCAGGAAATCGGCGCGTAGTGGGTGGCGCCGTCGAGCAACACCATCGGCTCGACCAGGCGGCCCTGGCGGTCGTGCCAGAGGTCGCTTTGCGCAGCGAGCTCCGCGACGGAATGCTGCGCGAAAAACCGGGCGTCGGCATGTTTGAGCGTGGCCTCCGAGGCGAGCGCCTTGGCGCCGTTTTCGCAGAACTCGGCGAGAGAGCGGTCATGGTCGGGGTCCGGCCAGGCACAGCTCGGACAATCAAACCCGCCCGCCTGGTTCATTTCCAACAGCCCGCGGGTGCCTCGAAACAGCCCGGCTTCGCGCAGAATGTGATTCAACGACGAAGCCACCGCCGGGATCCCGGCCGCCCACTCCTTGGGTTTGGATGTTTTGAGGTTTTCATCGTCGTGCATCGCTCCTAGACAACGGCCGGGACGGCGATCTTGCAAGGATTCATCGGGGGGGAGCACACGCGCCCTCGCGTGTTGTCTTTGGCGCCCTCGCCAAAGACATACGTCGCACGGAAATCGACGCTGTTTTCGGCGAGGACGC
>JBIPMR010000605.1:0-3397 GCA_044369025.1 Luteolibacter sp. | reverse complement strand
CGTAGGCGAAGGTGACGATGTAGCCGTCGTCCTTGGGTTCGACTGCGGCTTGATAGACCTTGTCGGAGTTGCCCTCGCGGAAATGAAGGGAGGTGGATTGGATGGTGGTGGTATTCATGGATACGGTTGTTGGTTGGGGTTGGTTTGTTGCTTTCCGTCGGCAGAATGCCTCGAAAGGGGACTGGAAATTCAGATTGCGGGTTTCTTTGCCCGCATGTATGTTCAGCAATCCTGAACATGCGTGCAGTCGCTACACCTCCCGACCATGACCATCTCTTCGCCATCGCGGAGAGTCAGGGCGGGTATTTCACGATGGCACAGGCGCTGGAGGCGGGGTTTGCCCGCAGCACCCACAGCTACCATGTGAAGGAGGGAAACTGGCTCCGCGAGCACCGGGGGATCTATCGACTGCGCCAGTATCCCCAATCGGAGAACGGCCAACTGGTGCTGTGGTCACTGTGGTCGAGAGATCGTCACGGCGAACCGCAGGGCGTGTATTCGCACACCACGGCGCTCTCGCTCCGCGATTTGTCCGATGCGAATCCCTCCAAGCTCCACATGACGGTGCCGCCTGGTTTCCGCAGGAACAGTGAGACGCCGGCCGTGCTGATGCTGCATAAGTCCAGGCTGGAGCCTCACGAGGTGATTCGGGAACGCGGCTACGCGATCACCGCGGCGATGCGTGCGGTCCTCGACTCGGCCGGGTCCGGGGACGCAGACATGGACATGCTGGAGCAAGCCGTTGGAGAAGGCCTGCGGCGAGGGCTGATTAAGCGGACGGAAATCAAACAGGCGAAATCACGCGTGGATCTCGCCCCGGTGCTGAAACAAATCCTGGATAAATTCTGACGCATGAAATCCTACTCAACGGCATTCGCCTTTCGTCGCGCGCTGGAAGACCGGCTGAACGCCGCATCCAAGGCCGAGGGCGTGGATCTCCAGCGCATGCGGCGGCAAGTGGCTTTTGATCGACTGCTGGTGCGTTTGTTTGCCGAGGGCAATCCTCCCTGGCGGCTGAAGGGTGGCTATGCCTTGGAGCTGAAGCTGTCCGTCGCCCGCACCACACGCGATCTGGATCTTGGGCTTTCTTCTGGAATGCCACCAGGAGAGCAACTGCTTGAATCACTCCAAACTGCTGCGGCGGGAGATCCAGGGGACTTCTTCGTCTATGCGATCGGTGAACCCGTGATGGATTTGGACGGAGCACCTTATGGCGGATCGCGTCATCCGGTGGAGTGCGGTCTGGATGGCAGGTTGTTCGCGCGGTTTCATCTGGATATTGGCATGGGCGATATTCAACGCGAGCCTTGCGAGTGGACGGAACCACGGGACTGGCTTGGGTTTGCGGGAATTCTGGCAGGCCGGTTCCCATCGATTTCACGCGAAGAGCATTTTGCGCAAAAGCTGCACGCTTACACGATGCATCGCGGGGACCGCTCTAACACGCGGGTGAAGGATCTGATCGATCTTGTGCTATTGATCGATTCGGCCGCCATGGATCAAGAACGGTTGAAGCAGGACATCATGGACACTTTCCAGCGGAGGCAAACGCATCCGGTGCCTGGTGGATTGGAGCCGCCGCCCGAGTTCTGGGGGCCGGTCTTCGCAAAGCTGGCGGCAGAGTGCGGAATTGACGGCGACATCCATGCGCAGTTCGAGAAGGTGTCCCGCTATTGCTGCGGGATTCTTTGAGGAAAAATTGGCCGCCATGGAAACCGGGGGATCGGGTTACCATGGCGGCCATGTCATGTGCCCGGCCTGCGCTTGAGCGTGTCGGGCGGCAGGGCCTGGCTCACTGACGGGAGCCGGTTGGGGGAAATGGATGCGGCGGGTTGGAGTGGCAGGATTTCTCCCACCACTCCTCCCAGGCCATCGGGACGGTTCCTGACACAAATCGGAACTGCTCTCACGATTCCGTTTAAGCGTCAGGACATGGGTGCAACACGTCGACCACCGTCCCGGATGGCGAAGTTTTCATTCTAGTTCGCTTGGCTGATACGCCTGCTGTTGCGCGGTGCGGGGGCGATTCGGCCGGCGGCTTCACGCGCGCGTCCCTTCGCCCAGTGGCGGAGGGCGGCGATCTGGCCGTCCATCAGTTGGGCCAGCGGCACGGTGTGGGTCATCGCTTCGAGGATGTCCTTGGCGCGGGGCTCCCGGCCGTCGGCATATCCCTCGTGCATGGCGTCAATGAATACGGCTTCGATCTCAGCTCCGGTGAATTGCTCGCAAGCGCGTGACAAGGCAACGGTGTCGAAATCAGCCGGCTTGCGACTGTGGCGCTTGATGACGATGTCCCAGATTTGCGCACGCTCCAGAGCGTCTGGCAGATCGACGAAGAACAGCTCGTCGAAGCGGCCTTTGCGCAAAAACTCGGGCGGGAGTTTACTAACATCATTGGCCGTCGCCACGACGAACACGGGTTTGTCCTTTTCCTGCATCCAGCTCAGGAACGAGCCGAATACCCGGGAGGAGGTGCCGCCATCGGTGCTGCCGCTGGACTGGCTGCCGGAGAAGCCCTTTTCGATTTCATCAATCCATAACACGCAAGGGGCGATGGCCTCGGCGGTTTGGATTACGGAACGGAGGTTGGCTTCCGACTGGCCGACGATGCCGCCGAAGACGCGTCCCATGTCAAGACGCAGCAATGGCAGGCCGAACGCTCCGGCGGTGGCTTTGGCTGTTAGGGATTTGCCGGTGCCGGGGATGCCGACGATGAGCAGGCCTTTGGGGGCCGGCAGACCGTAGGCTTTGGCAGATGCGCCGAAGGCACCGCCGCGACGCATGAGCCAATCTTTTAACAAGCCGAGTCCGCCGATATCGTCGAGGGAGGTGGTGGCTTCCACGACTTCAACCAGTCCATTCTTCTTCAAAGTGCGGGCTTTCTCGCGGGCGACGACTTTGTGGTCGATGCCTTTGGTTTCGATGATGGACAAGGCGAACGCGTTTTCCGCCTCGGTGGTGGTGAGACCGAGAGCGCTTTGCAACGCGGCTTCCCGGATGGCCTCATGCGGGGCTTTGAGCTTGGCGGATTTGAGGATGCCGTCCAACACTACGCCGAGCTGACTGTTATCTGGCAGGCTGAAATCGACATGGGTGATTTCGTGTTCAAGTTCCGGGGGGAGCTTGAGACGGCAGCCTAGCAGGATGATCGAATGGCCGTTGGCCTTGGCGAGACGCAGGATGTCTTTGATCCGGCGCACGAGCATCGGGTCGCTTTGGTCCATGTGGAGTTGCAGGTCGCGGAACAGGACGACGTGGCGTGGGCTGTCGGCGGCGAACATGCCGTCGAGGAGTTGGAGGGCGTCCAACGGATCGGGGCAGGCGGTGACGCGGCCTTCCTTGGTATCGACCAGGCCCTCGCTGGAGGACCAGGCGTGGAGCTTGCGTTTGAGTGAAG
>JBIPMR010000604.1:0-3398 GCA_044369025.1 Luteolibacter sp. | reverse complement strand
CCAACAGAAAACCCGCGAGGGCATCCGCGTCGATGGTTTCCCGGAGAAAGAAACTGCCGCCTTGGAAAATATCGCCCGCGCCGAGTTGGGCAAACCGGTATCCCTTCGCTCGTTGGATCGGCTGACCTCGAAGTTCGAGGCCGAGTTCCGCTCAAGCGGCCGCCTGTTCCTGCGGATCTCATTCCCTCCGCAGGAAATCACTTCGGGTGTCATCGCCCTCCGCATCACTCCGGCCACGGCGGGAACGATTTCCGTGAAGGGCAAACCGGCTTTCGGAATGGATTTTGCCGTAAAGGGTTTCCGTAGCCGCCCGGACGGAGAAATTTCTACGGACACCCTTCTCGAAGATCTGGATTGGCTGAATGAGAATCCTCTCCGCCGCGCCTCCATTTCCTTTGCGGATGGCACTGCGGATGACGCGCTCGACCTCACCCTGCGACTCACTGCCGAAAAGGCGTGGCGGGTCTATGGTGGCATCGACAACCAATTGAGCGAAAGCCTGGGTGACGAGCGGATCTTCATTGGTTATCAGCACGGTGATGTCTTCAAACTCGATCACCGTTTCACCGGCCAATACACCTCCGCCCTGGAGATCGACCGCCTGCAAGGCATCAGCAGTAGCTACGAAATCCCACTGCCGATCCGGCATCTTCTCGCGGTTTCCGCAGGTTATACCGAATCGGAATCCGACGTGGCCGGACCGCTGGACCAGAGTGGCGAGTTCACCCGCGTGGCGCTCGGCTACATCGTCCCACTCCGCCGTTGGAATGGTATCAGCCAGGAATGGAGATCCGGGATGGAATTCCGAAACAACGACTATCTTTTCACCAACAACACCAGCCAGACGGTTCGCTTTTTCCAACTCGGGACAGGATGGAAAGGAAAACAAACCGACCGCTTGGGTTCCTCTCGTGTGGAGTTGTCCCTTGCCTACAGTCCCGGTCAGGGGATTCTGGGTTCGGAGGATGCCGACTTCGTGGCTTTGGGGGGGGGCGGTGCGGAAGCACTCATCGCCCGCATGGATGCCGAACGGACCTTGAAACTGGGCGGGCAAGCCTCCTTGATTGGCAGGCTGCGCGGTCAGTGGGCGGATTCGGATTTGCTGGCCTCCGATCAAATCTCCGCCGCAGGTGCCACGCGGGTTCGGGGCTTTGATGAAGTCGTGGGCTATGCGGACAATGGCTTGGTGGGCACGCTCGAAGTGCAAAGCAAGGCGTGGGAAACCCCGCAAGCCGGGGATTTCATCGCTGCTGCGTTTCTCGATGGAGCGGTATTGGACCGTGATCTTCCCACGGATGCCGGCGAGTTGTTGTCCACGGGCGTCGGGATCCGTTGGCGGATGGCCGACCATTTTTCCGCGAAAGCCGATCTCGGCATTCCGCTGACTTATCCTGACAGTGAAGATGGGGATCCCGTGCTCCACTTCTCGGCCACTACCACCTGGTAAAACATCGGGACTTTGCGGCCCCGCAGGCGTTGGCTCCTGAAGCACTGGATTGCCAGCGCATCAGCCGGAGCAGTTGCGCTTTGGTCAGCGAGTCGTCTTTCCCCGTCGTCGGAAAACGTGACCCCACGGCGCACCTCAGTCCTATCCCTACCAACCGCACCAGATCCACGAGATTCTGCTCCAGCCGAAGTGCCTGCCGCAGGGGAGTACGCTGGAAATCAAGAAAACCGGCAAGGAGCGCAAGAGCGCGGAGCTGGAAATGCGCCCAGTGTTGATCGATGGCGGATTCCTGGACATGCGCTATCTCGGCAAGGCGGCGCGCATCGACGAGCCCGCGACCTATGACGCGGCGTTCCTGATCGCAAACCACCGGGTGCGGGGCGTGGGCTATTGCGCCATCGCCCGCAACAATTTCCGGTTCAAGAAGCGCATTCCGCAAGGTTGGCACCAGAACGTGTGCGACCCGAACCTGCCGACCCACGACGAGCGGCAGAATATTCACCAGCTGCTGGATGGCTTCGATCCAAAGGATTACAGGGATTTCATCAATCAGACGACGCACCCCCGAAAATGTCGGCTGGGAATGGGAAGGAGATCTATTCTCATGACTGGCGAAACAAACCTCACAGCATCTTATCTACGCGAGTCCCTGATGGCATTCTGGGGCGAGGCGCTGGCCATCGAGCCGCGCAAGGAGGGTTTCCTCTTCACGATGCCTGCCTCGTTTCCGGACGGATGGCAGAGCGTCTTGGAAATCACCCAGCCCACACCGCACAACTACCGGCTCAGCGACCGGGGCCAGACCTTGGCCTGGCTGGTCAAACTGAGCTTGTCAGACTTTCTGCTTCCCGGTCCCGTCTGGGTTGTTAGCTTCCGGGGTGTGGAGTGGTGTGTTACCCTTTCCATCCACTCGACAGTTTTGCGCCCTTTCGCCTTCCTATTCACCCACCTCATGGCCGACGACACCAAGAAGATGCTCCAAACCCAGCTCTGGAACATTGCCAACACCCTGCGCGGCAAGATGGGCGCGGATGAGTTCCGCGACTACATCCTCGGCTTCATCTTCTACAAATACCTCTCCGAGCGGATGCACCTGTTCGCCGACGAGATCCTGAAACACGACGGCATCCAGTTCGATTTCATCGATGAAACCACCAAAAAGGGCGCGGGCTTGCTCGCCGCCATCCAGGAGGAAGCCATCGAGCGCCTCGGTTATTTCCTGAAACCCTCCGAGCTTTTCCACAAGATCGCGGAAAAGGGCGCGCGCAAGACGGACAACTTCATTCTCGAAGACCTCACCGCCGTGCTCAAGCACATCGAGGCCAGCACCATGGGCCACGCCAGCGAGGACGACTTCGAGGGCCTGTTCGAGGATCTCGATCTCGGCTCGTCCAAGCTCGGCAAGACCGAGAGCCAGAAAAACGAACTCATCGCCAAGGTGCTCGCCCACCTCGACAAGATCGACTTCCGTCTCGCCGATACCGAGGCCGACGTGCTGGGCGATGCCTATGAATACCTCATCGGCCAGTTCGCCAGCGGCGCGGGGAAGAAGGCGGGCGAGTTCTACACGCCGCAGGAAGTCAGCACCATCCTCGCCAAGATCGTCACCACCGGGAAAAAGAAGCTCAAGAGCGTCTATGACCCCACCTGCGGCTCCGGCTCGCTGCTGCTGCGTGTGGCGAAGGAGGTGGACGACGTCGGCAGCTTCTACGGGCAGGAGATGAACCCCACCACCTACAACCTCGCCCGCATGAACATGATCCTGCACGGCGTCCACTATCAGCGCTTCGACCTGAAGAACGAGGACACCCTGGAGCATCCCGCGCCCGAGCACGCCGACCTGCGCTTCGAGGCCATCGTCGCCAATCCGCCGTTCTCCGCCGACTGGTCCGCCAGCGCCATCCATGAGAGCGACGACCGCTTCAGCGCCTACGGCAAACTCGCACCGAAA
>JBIPMR010000602.1:0-3399 GCA_044369025.1 Luteolibacter sp. | reverse complement strand
TCCCACCCTGTCCTATCCAGTCTACGGCTCTCCGCTCCAGAGGAAATGACATGGTCTCCGAAAGTCAGCACAGACGCGGTGTCCGGTTTAGTGATCACCGTCTGGCATGGAAGGGGCACAACCCGAAGGCTCATGCTTGGCGAGAATGAGCTGCCATTCATTACGGCAGCTACCGAGGGAGTCAGAGTTGGCCGACACCTCATCGGGTGGGATGATGGGGCGTGGAGCGACGACTGGGACAGCGAGGACCACATCGAGATCTACTGGCGCGGGAAACCGGTCGAAGGCCCCCACGAGATGGGAATTCATGAATGGAGGGCTGCCCTCGGCCCTCTCGCGGATTGCTTCCCGGCTGCGGTGAATCTTGCACTCTACATGGTAATGAAGACCCTGCCTGAGTGGCGGCGGGAGCTGATCTTCGGTTTTCTTCAAGAACTTGACTACCTCATTCACCATGGAGACACATTGCCCTTTGCATCATCGGCGGAGCAATTCATCCTGGCCATGACCAGCGACCCAGAGCGAATTCTCCAACTCGCCCTGACACTTCCGTGGGAACGGGCCCGCCACATTCGTGGGCCAGCAAGCCTGATGCTCTGGCTGCAGGAAAACCACTCCGAATCACCACAACGAACATGTCTATCGCCAAGCACCAGCCAGCATCGAAACCAATCCAGTCACAGCGCACAAACCATGGATTCATCATCCCCATTCACTCCTGAAGGCGAACTCGCACTCAACGCGATGCTTGGAATAATGAAGATCAAGGGAGTCCTGACGGACGAGATGATCAACCAGCAGGAGGGAGAGACAATTCTGGGCAAGCCGTTTCAGGAATGGCCGGAGGAACTCCAGCAGAAGCTGATCCCCTACGGCGCGGGTCCGTGGATCAGATGACGCCGGCTATTATAATTCAACCGTCCAACGACAAAACTGAGCGGCGGCCCCCTCACAAATACCGCAGGATCGCCGCCAATCGCCGGCAGGACCCTCGCAACGAGTTTCCCGCAAGCCTCTGAGGCTCAGACGACCCAGGCGGAGCATGCCGCTGCGATTTTTCCTGTATTTTCCGCCCTCAATAACGCCTTGATCCTCTTTACTGTGCTGGTGCCCTTGCCAGTGCGCGCCGCCACGTCACGCAGGCTCTTCCCTGCCCGCAGGAGGCGCACTACGTCGGTGTGACGGGCGAGCACCTGTTCCTTTGTCATCACCGTCCCCACCGGACGTCCAAGCACCTTCCCGGCCCTTCTCGCAGCGTCCAGACCGGACATGACGCGTTCGCGAAGGGTCTCCCGCTCGGCCAGTGCCATCTCCGCCAGGACCGCCAGCATCATCCCCGCCGCCGGATTCCGCCTGCCGCTTTCGAGCATCGTCTCGACCCGCTGAGAGTGCCAGTAGAGCGACACCTTCAAATCCAGCAGCCGCTCCACGAACCCATGCACCACTGCAGGCCGACGACCCACCCGCGACACCTCATGCACCAGAACCTTGCGGATCGCGCCCGCCGCCGCGAGAACCTCGACCCGCGCTAACCCGTGCCGGTCGGCATTTTTGGCCACACCCGACACGCCGTCCTCCTCGACCACCTCCATCACCTGCCATCCCCGCGCCTCCGCCACCGCACGCAGCTCGTGCACCTGGCGCTCGGTTTCCTGACGCTTGGTGGAAACCCGGACGAGGATGGCGACCGGTACAGCGGGGGATGGCTTGTTTTCCATGGCCGGTGTGTTCGCTCTAGCGGACCATCTAATCAAATGGTTTCTCGGTCCCTCCTAGCTCTATTTTTGCCGGGCGGATTCTCCCAGAAGCGCAAGGCATCACGGGGATCCCAACGGCCGGTTTTCGAGGAGGGATTATTTGGTCCCTCCTGCCTCTTTTGATGTCCCCGTTTTGCTGTATCTGCAAGCCACCATCGATCAGCTTAATGACTGCTCCGAAGCATCGATCCGCAGCGATCGCACCCGATCAAGCTTATCCGCGAGCAACGGCGAAACCACCCGGACCGCAGCACCGACCTCTTCCATCGATGCGCTGCCTGAGCTTTCCGCTGTCTCCGGCGCAGCCACGCCGTGGAGACGGCCCAGAGATTCAAGGGCCTTCAGGGCCACCATGGCGTGGGCTGCCGAGGTCCGCGCAAGGGGCAGGGACTTCTCGATTAAATGCCGCAGCACGCGATCCGAGTAGGCCCGCACATCTCGCCGTAGGTCCTCGGCCTTCGTCCCTTCCGCTGCGGCCTCGCCAACGATCTGATGCCATACCGCCAGCACGCGCCCGTAGCTCAAGCCCATCTCACGGGCGCACTCGATCAGGCGCTTGCCCTCGAAGCAATGGAGCTCCACCAAGCGCCGCCGGGTCTGATAGCCCCGCACGCGGTTTTTCTCGGTGCCACGGCGCAGAGCTGCCGGTTGGCGGCCGGCACCACGCCGCTCCGCAGTCCATACATCCGCCTCGTCGTCAGCCGGCACGTAATTTTCCACGGCACTCGGAGGCGGGTATTCCACCACGGAAGCCACGTCAGCACTGCCTAAATCACCCTCTGGAGTCGAAAACCTCATACAGCGCATGTAACCACACCAGCGGGACTGCGCCAATAGGCGGGGAGCGAGGAGCGACAACCGCAATCCGTGGCGGGCAGTTGGAAGATCAACTGGCAGGGGATGCCGCAATAACAGGAGGAATTACCGCGCAACAGACCGCGCAATAGAACTGGCAATTCGCCGCATTTGGACGCATTTTGACCGTATTTGGCCTTCGCCGAAAACCTCTGTTTTCACCCCGCAAATGTTTGATGATTAGCGAGTTATCATCAAAAAATGCCATCCCACGAAAAGTACCGGGAACAGGACTCGAACCTGCACACCTTGCGATACTAGATCCTAAATCTAGCGCGTCTACCAATTCCGCCATCCCGGCTTTTCGAGGGGGAAACTAGCGGTCTGTGGGCGGGGGGCAAGCGCACAATGCGAGATGGTGCAAATCGGCGGCCGAGGGTGCGGGAGCGGCCGGGTTTTGCCATGAGATCTCCAGCACCTGGAAGCTGCCGCCGAGCTGGGCGGGGTGGGTGAGGCTTTGGAATTGGCGCATCAGTCCGGGCTCGGGCCGGCCTTCGAGCGAGAGCAGCCACTCGCGGCCGACTTCGGTGAGCCAGGTGCCTTGGTTGCGGAAAACGCGCGGCCGGGCACCGAGCGAGCGGGCGGCCTCGGCGACGGCGGTGAAATCGACGTGGGCGGTGATGTCGATTTCGCCGGGCGTGGCGAGCGGATCCTCGGCGGCGCGGTGTTTGGAAAATGTCCGCAGCGTGCCGCGGTGGCGCTCGGGCAGGTAGTAGTCGGGGCGGGCGAAGCCGTAGTCCGGCCAAATCATCAGCCCGGTGGAAATGCAGCGGGTGAGTGGTTCGAG
>JBIPMR010000603.1:0-3399 GCA_044369025.1 Luteolibacter sp. | reverse complement strand
TGCCGGAAGCGCAACCACGCAGAAGCCAGCCGCCCAAGGCCAGAAGAGCACCCAGCAATCGATGTTCATGGGGCCGGAGACGACCAAGGACGGGCAGATGAGTTTGTTTTCTTCCCCCAGTCCAGACCCGGATTTCGTCAAGCTCCGGAAGGCTCTTGCTTCCACTCTCACCCAAACACCGAAAGAATACCGCTATGCAGCCACCACTGAAAACCGACCCGAAGCCCCAGGATTCCTCGCAGAATATGGCCTCCGACCCCTCACTCCAACCGATATTGCCGACCAGATCGCTGACATCGAAAGAATTTCAGGAACTCAAATCGTCCTCTTCCGATCAAGAGATTTCGCTTTTCACGGAACAGGCTCTCTCAGATTCCCGTCCGTCATAGCGATCAACGCGTACAGTTCTCACGAGAGCACGATGTCTGAGATTGTAGAAGGGCATCAGATGAATGAGCATGGAAGATCGCTCCACCGGCTTTTGTCCTGCTTCAGATCCCAGCCAGTGAAAGGCTCGTCGGAGGAGTCCTCAACCACCACCTCGAGGCAGACATCTTCGGCGCATCTGAGAAACGATAGAGCGAAATTGCTCGCTTGGAACGCGTCGCCTTCGCGGTAATCCGGGGTAACTTCAAAGATTGTTTCGGTTTCGGCGTCGCCTTCCACCCATGCGCCGCGGCCGAGGCTAAACTCGCCATCCTCCATCCGGATTTCGATCCAGTCCGATTTCCCACCCTGATCGAGGCGAAGGCCGAGGCTCATGCGAACTCCCGGCGTCACGAGCTGCAGGCGCTCCATGGCGAACAGGAATATTTTGAGATCCTCCGCTGTCTCGACTGGGAGGTCGGGACGCATCGAAAGATCGCGGATGGTGGCGTTGAGTTGGTCGACCGGGTAGGAGTCTTCCAAGTGGAAAGCGTAGCAACTCGGGTCGCTCCAGTCTTCTTCCTCATGGCATTCCCCATCATCGTCGGCCGGTTCCGGTTCCATTTCCGGGAAGTCGGGAACCGCATTGAGGATGTTCACGGCCGATTCCATCACGAGCATCCCCAGCAGTGGCATTGCCGTTCCCTGAGTCACTGCTTTTTGCACTCGGGCGACGCAGTCGTTCACGCTGTTGATGGCTTCGGCCATCCATTGACGCATGGACTGGATTCCATGTTGGACTTGTGCTGAATCTGGCTTTGTTTCGATGCGCGGTTCGATCTCGAATATCTCATGGATCAAGTCGTGTTTGGTACCGATCAGGTTGTCGCAGAGTTCCCTGATGGTTGAGCGGAGATCATCCGCCATTTGGAGGCTTGGGATTTCCTTTTGAATGAACGCGGCGTTTTCCATCATCTGCATGGCGCAAATGTGGGTTTCGCCAAGGAAGCGGCGGATGGTTTATGGGTCGGTTTTCATGAATGTAGGACGTAGTACGCGGGGTCGATGGCAGCACCGCCTTTGAAGCGGTAGGCAACCAGCGGACCGTCTTTGGCCGCCGAGTGATCGAGGCAAGCAACGTTGTGCCGTTCAGGATGGACCGGAGAATCGGCCGGCTTGAAGTAGTGGCCAAAGAACACCGGTGGCGCATCGAGCGCATAACCGGGGATCTGGGCGAAAGCCTCGGCGCGAACGGGAGCGGATGGAATTGCCGGATTGGAGGGGAATACCAGTCCGTCGTAGCCGATGCCACTGTCGGGCAGCTCCCACCAGCGGGCCCGGATGTTCCTGCGGGAGGCTCCCGTGTGATCCGTGAAGCCAACTCCAACTGGCAACTCGACTTCGACGCCCTTGAGCAGGGTTTCCAGTGCCTCGCCTTCCTCCGTGTGCTTGTTGGAAGCTGCGAGGAAGAACTTGGGACATTCGAGATTGCGACCGGCAATGCGGTCGATCATTTCCGGGTGCCACGTGGCGTGAACGGCGCGAAAGCCGCCAAGTTCGAGAAAGAACGGCAGGCGCTTCATCCAAGGAATCCACACCCGCATCCATTCGCTTTCCGGATCCTCGTAATCCGCAAAATCATCGAGCGTGCCTTGGTGCATGGCGATGTTCTTCGAGCCGCGAATCCTCAGCCATTTGCCGTCGGGCCCCTTGCTGTGGAAGTAGATGGCGTTCAACTCGTGATTGCCCATCAGGCAGAGCGCGTCGCCGCGGTCGCACATGGCTTTCACGGCCCGCAGGGTGTCGCTGACGCCGCCGGGACACGGGTGGCCGGGTTTCGGGTCGATCAAGTCGCCGAGAAACAAGGCGCGGTGGCCGGCGGGCGGGATGAAGCCGAGGCCGTCGTTTTCATAACCCATGCGCTCCATCAGGGCGGCGAGTTTGTCGAAACGCCCGTGGATGTCGGCAATGATGTCGTAGTGGATCAGGTCATTCATACGTGCGGAGCATGGCGGGAAAGATTGAATCTTGAAATAGAGGATTTCTTAGATTACCTGACTCAGGAGTCATGAATGAGTTTGAACGCCTTTTCGATGTATCCGGCCTTTCCTTGGACCGACTTCGCACCTTTTTGCGGGTGGTGGAGGCAGGGAACCTTTCCAACGCCGCCTCCGGCGATCCGACCAAGCAGTCACAGTTCTCCCGCCAGATCAAAGAGCTCGAAGCGTTTTTTGGAGTGGCCCTAACCCGCCGGGTGGGCCGCCGGATCGAGATCACCGATGAGGGGAAGCGGCTGGCCCTGATCATCCGCCGCCAGTTTTCCGAGCTCGATGACTTTCGGGAATTCATGGCCGGCCGCAGCGTAAACGTCCGCTTCGGATCACAGGGCAGCGTCATCGATTGGTTGCTCGTGCCGCGGTTGGCGGGACTCCGCACGGCGCTCGGGGACGCGATGGTGGAATTGGAGCAAATGCGCAGCGCCGATGTCGTGCGTGCCGTGGCGGACGGGCGGCTCGACTTCGGAATCGTTCGCGAGGATGCCGTTCCAAAGGAAATCAAACGGTGGCCGCTGGGGGAGGTCGGTTACGCTTTGTTCGCGGCGAACGCTCTTTGGAAAGTTCGGTCCTCGATCGCTGAGCTTGTTCAAAATGCTCCAATCGCCGAACTGCTGCCAGGAGGCCAGTTCACGGAACGCTGGCACGCGTGGCTCGCCAAGGAACATCTCGTTAACAAAGTGCTCGCCCGTGTCTCATCATTCACGGAACTGACCAAAATTGTTCAAACCGGCCAAGCAGCCGCAGTGCTGCCCGATCTGGCTGCGGTGGATTTTGATCCAAAGCGTTACGCCCATCATTCGATCCCAGCGTTACGCAACCGAACGCTGGTCCTGATCGCGAATGCCCGGAGTCTCGAACGATCTGGAATTGCATCCGGTGCCGCGGAGAAGCTGGCCGAGCTGCTCACGCTGGATTGAGCGAAAAAGGAGCGAATATACCGTGCACCGGCCCGTGCAATAGAACCGGCAAGTCGGTG
>JBIPMR010000600.1:0-3400 GCA_044369025.1 Luteolibacter sp. | reverse complement strand
GTCGCGGGTGGCGATTTCCAACAGGGCCTGGCGGTCTTTTGCCCCGCTAACAATCTCGCAGATCCGAAAACCCGCCAACACCCGCCGCGGGAGTCCGACGGGCGAGAGGCCCGCGTCCGGATCGTCCCGAAGCCTGCGCAGTGCATCCAGATCGCCTCCGTTCAATACATCGTCAGCAGCGGCCGGTGGGCCGGGCGGCGGCGGATCCGGATAGATCAGGACGGTTTCCACCGCCGCCGTCAATTTGCTGGAAATTTCTTCCGCTGCCAGTGCTCCAGCCACCTTCGCTTCCTCGCGGGCCGAAGTCCACGCCGCGCTCACCTGGGCCCTGACCCCGAGCCATGCCAGCACGCCCAGCACCAGCAGCGGCAACAACACCGCCAGCGTGAGCCAGTGAAGGGATGACGAGGGGCGGGGCATGTCAGCGGGATGGCTGTGGCGTTGGCGGAGGCACTACTCGCGGTTGGGGATTTGGGTTCCTACTTGCGGTTTGAATTATATCTCCATCTCGCAGGAAGACTTCGGCGGATCGTTGATAATCCGACTGCAAATCACCCCGCTTGAGATTGATCCATCCGTTCGGGCTCAGCCAGGATCCACGGAGATGGGTGATCCCTGACCCGGGAGGCACGGGAATCCAGCCGCTTGCGGTTTCGATGAAACGCGGTACTTGGTAGAGGAGATCCCTTACGGTGATGATGCCCTGGTCATCCGTGACCCGCACCCGGCCGCTGAGCGCTTTGGCGAAAAACGCTTCCTCTTGCGCGGAAAACCCTTTCCACGGCTCGCCCACGCGCTCCTTGATCAGGGAAACTTCGATGACGTCACCTAACTGAAGCATGACATCCAGTTTTCTCGGTTCCTCCGCCGTGGCCGGCTCGGTGGAGGCGGCGATGATTTGCGCGAGGTTCACAACGATCACATTTTCCGCGCCGTCCTCCTGCATGCGGCGGATGCGGATGTTTGATAGATCGGGATGCGGAAGCAGGCTGAAATGATCAAACGGGCCGGTTTCCTTCGACAAGGTGGTCATGTCGAAGTTGTCGCTTGCCGACAATTTCATCCAGTCGGGATGCCAAGGAACCTGCGTATCCACGAGTGCCTGGATCAATGTCGGGATGCTGCCCAGCACGGGCTTTCCGCCGAAGTTGGGCCCGAAGGATTTTGCATAGGGATAGCCGTTCATCGTTAGAGTGACGTAGTCGCGCCGCTTCGCCTCGATCTGGGTGCGCACTTCATCGGAAATCTCCAGTTTCACCCGGTCGCCCGCTTGCAACTGGAATTTTTCGGCCTCTTTCGAGCCATAGGAAAGGCGGACATCCGGCCAACCTTTTCGGGTAAGATGGATCATCGGCGGTTGGGTCACATACACGCCGGGCTGCCACAGCAACTCGACGATATATTGCAGCTTCTCTAGCGGAACTTCGTTTTTGGTGGGATCGAAGAAGGCCCGGTCGCCGCGGACGAGGATCTCGCGGCTCTTGCCATCGATTTCAAAAGTGATGGGAAATACGATGCGTTTGCGAAGAGCGGTTAGGACCTCGGGAGGCAGTTCGTTGCGACTGGAGGCGCCGCCACTACCCGATGGATGGAAGATCCGGCATGCGACGACATCGCCCCATTGGAGCGGGGGAAAAGATCCGCTGCCGGAGAAATCCAATTCCTGCTTTACCAGAACTCCGTCGCCCCCTTTGCGCCAGATCAGCCACTGGTATTTCAATGAACCTCCACTGTCATATGCCCATTTGCTGTTTTGGTGGTTGGCAAGTAGCCATGCTCCGAGATCCGGCGGGGCGGTCTCTCCGGAGCGCAACGCGATTTTTGATCGCCTGATTCCGAAGGGATCGTCGATCACCAAGTGGATTTCCGCCTCGTTGGCGAAACCCGGGATGGTGAATTTCTCGACGAGAAAATCGCGGACTTCACCACGGTTTCTCTCCATGGTGTTCTTCATCCATGCGTCATCCGGTCTGGCTCCGGCGTCCACCAGCAGCTTGAGGCATTCCAGGCTTTCCGGCGGGTCGTTTGCGATCAGGAGTTCGATCAAGCGATCATCCGATGTGGGATCCGCGCCGTGTTTGAGAAGCAGCCGGACTTTTTCGGTGGTTTTGAAGCCTGACCGAACGGCGATGGACAGCGGACTGGCATTCTGCAAATCAGATTGCTGGGAGTCCCCGATCTCACGATTGCCACTGCGACGGTTGGGATCGGCACCCGCTTCCAGCAGCCTTTGCATAAGGGCAAGCGAGCCGTCTGATGATTGGAGGGCGGCTTGGTAGAGTGGTGTGATGCCGAGGACGCGGCTAGGGATGTCGGGTTTCGCGCCCTTGTCCAACAGCCAGTTCGCCGCATCGAACTTTCCTTCGGCAATGACCCGCTGCAGGGCGGTTCCATCCGACTTTGCCCCCGCATCGGGTTCCCCGGAAATGGCGTCGAGCTCCGCACCGTGTTTCAAGAGGATTTCCGCGCTCTGCGGCGAATCGGTCAGGAGGGCGTAGGCCAGAGCGCTTGCGCCTTGGACTTCGGGCCCGGACGTTTCGCCGGGCTTGAATCCGCGCTGCAATAGGAATTCCAGAATCGTATAACGGTTGAATTTGATGGCGGCCTGGATGCCCGCGGTGGCGACCTGCGCCGGAACGGGTGCTTCGCCCTTGGTCAACTGCCTGACGATTTCCAGATAACCCATCTCAGCCGCGAGGCGGAGCGCGTCTCCAGCGTAAGGCCGGCTCCCGGCGGCCAGCAGATAGGCGACGACTTTGGATCGTCCGCTTTCGGCGGCCTGTTCGAGGGTCTTGGGATCGAGAATGATATCGGGTGCCGACTTGGCCAAACCTTCCAGTCTAGCAAGCTCCACCGACTCCGCATCGCCCCCAGGTCCGCTCACTTCCGGCGCCTTCCCGCCCAGGGCTGCTAGATTTTCCTTCGCGAGTTTGATTTCGGTTTCCGCACTGGGAAACTCGGCGATCAAGCGCTGATAGAGCTGGATGGCGTCGTCCTTGCGGTCCTGCTTGCGGCGGACTTCGGCGAGGCGGAAGAGCGCGGAGGCGGCGAAAGTACGCTGCTCGGCGTAGCGGGCGAGGACTTGCTCGTAGTTTCTAGCGGCGGCTTCGGGATCGCGGGTGACTTCTTCGGCGTAGAGGCCGTCGCGCAGGAGATCGCGCAGCGGCGATTCATCGGCGCGGGCGGTGAAGGCGGCGAGCAACAAAAACGCGGCGGCGGGGGGGAATGGTTTGAAGTGCATGGACGTAAGTGAAGCCGGTTGCCTGCGAGGAAGTGTCACGGAATGGTCATGAGATCGATGAAATTTCCCGCCGCCCTTTGAAAAGCGATCCCGACGAAAAATTTCCGCGCCGCCGCCGGGGAAATATGGTTGTCTGCTTCGAACTCATGACCGCCGAAC
>JBIPMR010000601.1:0-3400 GCA_044369025.1 Luteolibacter sp. | reverse complement strand
ACAACACCGATGCGCCGGCGAGCAACGAGTTCTACATCTCCCAAACGGTTTCGCTTTTCGGGGGCGTTGACCTCGCGCTGAATTTCACGATCACGGACAGCAGTCCCTTTGAGTTTGAGGGAGTCATGTATGGGGCTGAGCGCAATCGTTTCAGCATTGGATTCCACAATGCCGGCGGCGACGAGGTCTTCTCGCTGATTTTTGATCCCAACGTCGATCTTGTAAATCCGGATCCGGTGCTCAATCCGGCGAATGATTGGAACGTGTCGTCGTCGAGTTATGGCGTGCAAACGACGGCCACCATGGCGGTCGTCGAGGGGGGTAATTATTTCCTGAGCATGTATCTGCTGCCGATCGACGGCGTCCTCAATTTTTTCTATGCGTTGACAGCCCCGGGAAGCACCCCGACCGTTGAGGGCACGCTTCCGGGATTGACCGATCAGGACTTCGCGGAACTGCGGGTCGGCATGACCGCCACCGACGACGGGCTGGGTAACGGCGAAAGTTTTGGCACCAATTTCCTGGCGTTCCAGAGCGTGGTGGTCACGATCCCGGAACCCTCCTCGCTGTTGTTGTGCAGCTTGGCACTCGGCGGTTTGGTCTTGCGTCGCAAGAGACCGTGATCGTGATCCTCTGAGTTCCTTTCAACCACCTGCCAGCCCTTCCGGGTGGCAGGTGTTTTTGTTTCGATCATTTGCCGGAACTATTTGCCACAACGAAAAGCCCGGGAACGCCAACGTCCTCGTTGGCTGGCGAATCAGCTGACAACGCGGGGTCGTCGACGACTTGCTCGTTGGCTTTCCCATTCGCGGTGCCGGCGGGGACGTCGGCGCGCCCAAGGAGCGGCGATCTCCGAATCGCCGTAGCCCATGAGGTGGCGATGGGCAGAGGCAAGCCACACGTCATCGGCTGTCCATGGACCCGGCGATGCGGAGATCGCCGCTCCTGGTTCTTGCGCGGCGGCTCCTGCAGTCCGGATCACGGAGGCTGGAAAGTTCGACCGATCCGTCGAACGGGCAGCCACTCGAAACCCTCTGCGAGGAAGCCGACGATTTCCGGGAAACGAGCTCCGCCACAAGTGGCGAGGCCAGGGCCTATTTCCGACTCAGGGCCGGGGTGCCCTGATCAAGCGCGCATCTTTTGCCACTCTTCGGTGCTGGTTTCGATGGTTTTGCGCAGATTCGAGTAAAGGCTGGCTTTATAGGGGTTGTTGGAATTGTCCCACAAAGCTGCCGCCCGGTCGATCCCCGCAAAACCGCAGGTGCGCGCTGAACCGGCTAGTTTGTGAAGAGTCGCCAGCAATTCCAGCGTGCTCTCTTCATCGCGCAGGCGCTCGATGAGTGGAAGATATCCACCGAGGTCAGAGATGAAGGCATCCAATATCCGGCAGATGTCCGGACTGTCCAAGCCCCCGATTGCATTGACACGCTCGATGTCAATCAGTGAAGGTTTCCGATAGGATCGTGTTGGCATGGCGGCATTTTATCCGGGGATCGATTCCCCGATCAATCAAAAGACGCAACCCTTGATGCAAGGTTTGCAGAAGTCGGCGAGATACCGGGTTTCCGGCTGCCATTGGAGGGGGATTCGGGAAGATGGCGTGAGAGGATTTCGATCAGATGATCGACCAACAGCGGTTTGGTGATGAAGTCGTCCATTCCCGCCTCGCGGCAGGCGGCGGCGTCCGACTGCCGGGTATTCGCGGTGAGGGCGAGCACGGGAGCGTCTTTCGACAGCGCGGCCGGGGACGCGCGCAACTTCAGGGTGGCCTCGATTCCGCCCATCACCGGCATCCAACAATCCATCAGGATCATGTCGTAACGCCTTGAAGCCGCCATTTCCCAACCCACCTGGCCGTTCTTTGCCAGGTCCACCTGCAAGCCCAGCTCGCCCAGGATCAACTTGGCCAGCTCTCCGGAGACGTCATCGTCATCGACGACCAAGACCAGGCCTTCGAATTTCCGGGTTTTGGGGCCATGCCCCGGACCCGCTGCCCCGCCGGGCCTGGGAAGGTTTTCCAGCGGGAGGCTCACCTTGAAGCGGGTCCCGTGATGGCGCTTGCTGGAAAAGCCGATTTCGCCGCCCATCAAGCCGACCAGTTCCTTGGTGATCATCAATCCCAAGCCGATTCCACAGTCGCTGGACTGGCTCTTGTTCACCGCCTGGGTGTAGGGCTTGAACATCATCCGCGCGAAATTTCTCGAAAAACCGATGCCTGAATCGACCACTTCGAATTCCACCTCGGGGCGGCCGTCCTTGCCGGGACCGCCGGGCCGCACGTCCACCGCGACAAGGCCTTCGTGGGTAAACTTGAACGCATTGTTGACCAGGTTGACCAGAATTTGACGAAGCCGTGCGGCATCCACCCGCACCCAGCGGGGCACTTCGGGCGCGATGGAGAGGCGGAAATCCAACTCCAAATCGGCAGCCCGCTTCAGCTTCTCGGCTTTCAGCTCATCCAGCAGCAGGTGCAAATCCACGACTTCGGGGATCAGTTCGATTTTTCCGGTTTCGATCCGTACGATGTCGAGGCTCTCGCCGATGATCTTGAGCATCCACTGCCCCGAACTTTCGCCCATTACCATCAGTTGTTGCATTTTGTCGCTCTCCCATTGCTCGCGCAGGCGCAGCATCTGGAAGATCCCCAGGATTCCATTGAGCGGCGTGCGGATCTCATGGCTCACCGCGGCGAGGAACGAACTTTTCGCCAGATTTTCCCGTTCCGCCTGTTCCCGCGCCAGCCGCTGCAGTCGTTCCGCCCGGATCAAGCGCGCTTCCATGGCCTTGGAGGCGGTGACGTCGATGTGGGTTCCGATCATCCGCGCATCCACCCCGTCTTGCTGCGGCAGGGTGTAGCCCCGGGTATTGATCCACACCCAACGGCGGTTTTTCGCCCGCATCCTCACGGTGAGATCGAAGGTCCCGTTGGCGACGCCGGAACAGCGGGATGCCACCGTGACCGCATGGTCGCGATCCGCGGGGTGAAGGCGGGTGATCCACTCGTCGGGTGAATCACCCACTTCGTCCGCGGCCAGGCCCAGCTGCGTTTTCCATTGATCCGAATAAAACACCGAGCCGCGGGAAAGATTCCATTCCCAAAGTCCGACATTGCTGCTGGCCAGCGCCATGCCGAGCCACTGTTCCGAAGTCCGGATCCTTTCGAGCTGTTGATGGATGATCTGGTTCCGTTTGATACTGACGATCATGACACCCACCTGCTTCGCAAAAGTTTCGAAGATCGTGGCCAAGGAGTCATCGGTGTGCGTTGCCAAATCGGTTTGCGGCACGGTGTTGCCTGAAATGAGGACGGCAACCGGCAGTTCCGCGGAATCCCGGATCAACTCGACTCGAAAAGGCGGCACCACTCCAAACGCCGCGGGCAATGGAGCGGCTTCCATCC
>JBIPMR010000599.1:0-3404 GCA_044369025.1 Luteolibacter sp. | reverse complement strand
GTCTTCCGAAGGTTGACGAACTCCGGGTTGGGAGTAGGCGAGCTGAACAAGCTCATCTGCCCGTCCTTGGTGGTCTCCGGCCCCATGAACATCGATTGCTGGGTGCTCTTCTGGCCTTGGGCGGCTGGCTTCTGCGTGGTTGCGCTTCCGGCACCCTCTGCCGGGGCCGTGCCTTTGAGCGCGTCCATGTCGAAGGCGAGCTTCTGGCCGAGGGCCGTCTCCGCGTCGAGCAGCTGCTGCTCTTCCTTGCCGGTGAGGGTCTTGCCGGCGTCCCGCTTGGCGGTGAGGGCGCGGTAGGCTCCCAGGGCATTCATGCTGCCGACTTTGACCTGGCCGAGCTTCTCGGTGGCGTCCGGGGCGGTGGCGGCGGTGAAGAGGTCGGGTTGATCCCTGCTGAATCGTGGCTTTGTCTTGCTTCCCAACAATTCGTCGTCACTCGCCTCTTTCAAACCAGTCGGGGCAAGCGGGTTGGCGTTTTGCCAGAGATCGGCGGCGAGCTTCTGAATGGCTGGCCAGTCGGTCGCCAGTTCGTGAGTCTTGAAGAACGGCGACGGGTTCACCGCATCGGCAAACAAGTCTCCCAGCATTTCGGCGTGAATCTCATCCGCCTTGTAGCGCCCTAGCAGTTGGTCTTTGTAAACCTCGACGAGATCCGAATCCAGATAGACCGCAATATCTGCGTCAAACTTGTCTTTCAACTGCGCTTGCGCCGGATCGAATGAAAGAGAGTGCATCCACTCATGGGCAATCAGGTTGCGGATGGGGACATGACCGCTGTCCGAATTCACCCATATTGTTCCGGGGCGTTCCGGAATTACGAATGCAGCATTACCTTTAAACTCCGATGCTCTTGTGGCGAGCGTGAAGGATCTGACTTCAAGTCCTGAATTTTCTTCAAAGTCTCGGGTGACAGCCCGGAGTGCTTCAGAATGATTGGCTCGCGGCGTGACTCCATTGAAGTGCTTGGCGACGCTGGCAAGGCTTTCTTCATCGCGGGCGTTTGTTCTGGCTGAGTCGGTGTATTCATAAGCGTTTGCTGCGTCCTTGAGTGAATCATTGAACACTTCGGACGGTTTGCCAATGGAGAACTGCGCAGGCGAGCTGAAGAGCGCTGCGGGCTTATCAATGACCACCAACCGGGTATTTACGCCGGTGGGGCGGAACGCGCTCTTGAACGAGCCTTCCGGCAGTTTCTCGCTGGTGCCTTCGACGGATTCCAGCCAGTCACGGAATGCTTGAGATTTCTTGTCGGAACGGCCAAAGATGCCTTCGCCGGTGATTGCCACAACCTTTCCGCCAGGCTTGAGGAATTCGTAGGCCCTCCTGACATGATCGCCGTCCTGACCGTCCTCAAAGGGCGGATTCATGAGCACCACGTCATAACCGCTGGCAGCTCCGCGCTTCTCGACACCTTCCAGTTCGGAACGGTTGTATTTGCCGATCTCTGTGCCGTCTTCACGCATCAGGCGCACCCGGTCGCTTCCCATGCCGCCTTGACCGCGCATGATGCCCTTGGTGTTGTCCGCGTTCTGAAACACGTCTCCGTAGGTAAAGCCGCGGGTGGTCGGGTCCATGTCCATGAAGTCACGGCCGGCGAGGTAGTGGCCGCGGGCTTCGAGGATGTCGCGCAGGCTGGAGTGGGTTTCCGCCACGTCCACGATGGCCCCGGCGGCCTTGGCCGCGTCGGCGATGTCACCTTTGCCGCCGGACGGTTCCAAGACGTGCTTGCCGGTGAGGTCTCCAGCCGCGTCCAGCATGTCCTCGATGATCGGTTGCGGAGTGGGGAAGAAGCCGGGGATGTTCTTGCCGACAAGATCGCGCTCCATGGCTTTGAGCGGGTCCGCTTTGCCCTTGGTGCCGCGGTATTGCAGGAACTCGCGAAGCGCGGCGCGCAGGGTTGGAAGGTCTTTCAATCCCATGACTTGCAAACGGTCATAGTGGTTGAATGCGTCCTCGATATTCTTGCGGGTGTAGTCCTGCTTGTTGATCTTCGCCAGCAAGTCCTTGACCAGTGAAATCACCGAGTCGCCGGCCAAGTATCCGCCGTTTTCTTTCACCGATGGTTTGGCCTCGAATACTTTGTCCAGTCGGGCAACCAACCGTTTCGCTCCCGGAGTATTGTTCCCATTGTCGCGTAGCCACTGAAGCGCAGTTGAGTTCATGAACGGCCACGGATACTTGGCCTTGTCGATCTGCTCGGGAGTCGGGTTCTCTCCCTTGCGCTTTTCGCGCTCGGTGTAGGAAAGATCCTCATTCCGTTCGGCTTCGTCCTTCGCCCGGTTGCTGAGGCTTTGCAGTGTCTCGACATGGGTTTTGGTTCGCACGCCGTCCAAGTGGGTCGCCTCGCCGCTCTCGATGGCGTTGGCGAGGTTCCGCATGGTTTCCGCCATGGCTTTCACGCCGCGGGCATTCGCCTCGGCGTAAGCTGCTTCGGTGGCGCGTTTGTGGGTGTTGTCCTTGCGGTCGCGGCCAAGCGATTCGTCGGCGGCGGCGTCCATCCTGTCAGCGGTGGCGGCGAGTCTTTCGGCGGCGGCGTTCTTCTTCTCCGCCTGGCGCTCCTGCACGGCTTCGGTGCGGTCCACCGTCTCACCCTGGGTGATCGCTTGGAACTGCTCGGCAGTCGCCATGTCCTTGAATTGGAAACCGGGGACGGCTCCACCACCGCGATACGAGGAGTAGTAACCGCCAAGGCGCTTTGCGGCGGTGTTGAGCGCGGTGTAAACGTCGCGTTCAACCCGGTCGGCCAGCTTCACCACGAACAACGGCACGCCGGTCTTGGTGTGCTGGGTCTCGACAATCTCGCTGGTGGTGTCGGCTTTCACGCCGCGCACGGTGGGGTTGCGCTCCGCTTTGGCCTGCATCTCGGCCTTGCGATCGATCCCGCGCACGTCGTCATAGGCGGCGAGCTGCTCGGGGGTGAGGCGGCTTTCTCCGCGTGCCATGATCGCATCATGACGGGCGTAATCGCTCTTGATGGCCTTGAGCTTGGCAAGTTCCTCTGAGGTCAATCCGGTGACGCCCTTGCGGTTCACGAACTTTTCCCACTCGTCTTTGGTCTCCGGATTTTCGAGGGCTTTCTGGCGGGCGGCTTGCGCGTCCCGGCGTTCTTGCGCGTCGACCAGGATCTTTTCGTCGGTCCATTGGGCGACGTTCTCATCCATCGCCTTGCGCTCCGCGGCTTTCATCTGCTCTGCGGTGATGGTGCCCTTGCGGAGCCGGTCATCGAGCGTGTTGAGGCTTTCCAGATTGGTGATCGGCGGCATTTCGCTGGCGGCTTGCGCGGCATCGCGCTCGGCCTGCTTCTCCTCGGTCTTGGCAATGACGATCTCGCGCTTTTCCTCCGGCGGGAGTTGTTTGAACTCGGGGGTGCCGGGTTCGGCGGCTTTGAATCCCGCTGCCCGCAG
>JBIPMR010000598.1:0-3407 GCA_044369025.1 Luteolibacter sp. | reverse complement strand
AAGCTTTGTTTTGGATTTTCCTCGTCGGCGCGATATTCCCTTCGGGAGCGATGGCTCAAGACCCGACCGCCCTCCGGCAGGAACGCGAAAAACTCATCAAGCGCGGGCTGCACCGCGATTTGGTCAATTTCTACGAGGAAAAATTGATGCCGGTTTCCGACAACGAATCCGCCAAGGACCTCGGAGTGGCCGTCAACGCCCTGCAGGCGCTCAACGCTTGGAAGGAATTCGACGGCTTGGTCGAGCTGGCCGTTTCCGCCCATCCGGACCATGCCAGCCTGCTCGAAGCGGCTGCCAGGAACTATCAGCGCGCCCCGCACGTGGGCCGCCTGATCGGCGGTGATTTCGAGCGCGACGCCCGCGGACGGATGCATGGGCGCATGCGACCGGGGGCCGAGCCGGTGCCCTCCGCCGGATCCGCGGTGGACGTGACCTACCGCGACCACGTCCGCTCCCTCCAACTGCTGCGCCAGGCCCTCGCCGCCGCCAAGGATGACCAGCAGCGCGTCGGCATTTGGAGTGCCATCACCGACACCCTCCAAACCCGGGATGCCTGGCAGTTCCAGACTCTCACGCCCCTTGACACCCTTCCCGATTGGAGCGAACCGGGTCCCGAAGGCGGCACGGAAGGCGCGCCATGGGCGAAGGATGGGCCGGTGCTTTTTGAAATCCCCGCCTCATGGGAGGCCGCGAAAAACGACGGCGAGCGCTGGCGGTTCTCGCTGGCCGAGCGGTCCAGGTTGGACCCGTCACAAGCGTTCTATCAGACGCTCCAGCTCGCCCGCTTCTCGCAGAATCAGTTCGGCACGGAAACCCTCTCGTCCTTCGGTTGGTGGCGGCAGCAGGATCCGGACAGCGCGAAGGGGATTCTCGAAATGGACACCCTCGCGGAGGACGAATGCCTCGCCAAAACCTCCGACGGTGTCCGCCGTTTCAAACTTCCGCCAGAACACCATTTCATCGCGCTCTATCGTTCCATCCTCGATCAAATCGATCTCGCCGGCGACGAACTCGTCCAGACCTTCCTCAACCGCCGCCAATATGACAAAGCCCGCGAAGTCCTCGAACAAACCATCGCCAAACACGGCGCGGGCACCAACGGCCACCGGAAAAAACTCCTCCAACAGATCACCGGAAACTGGGGTCGTTTCGAACCCGCCGCCACCGTCCCCGCCGGCACCAAGCCGTCAATCCCGCTGGTTTTCCGCAACGCCTCCGCCATCCAACTCAGCGCCGCGCCGGTGGACATGGAGTCCGTGATCCGCGACATCACCGCCTATCTGAACAGCAACCCGCGCGAGCTCGATTGGCAGCGTCTCGACCCATCCACCATCGCCCGCCGTCTCATCACCGACGACACCGCGAAATACATCGGCAAACCCGCCGCCAACTGGGAAACAAAACTCACCCCGCGCGAAAATCACCGCGACACCCGCGCCGAACTCGAAGTCCCGATCCGCCAGGCCGGTGCCTGGTGGATCAGCGGCAAGCTGGATAACGGAAACTCCTTCCACACGCTTGTCTGGGTGATCGACTCCGTGCTCGTCCAAAAAAACGTCGCCGGCCAGATGCAATGGTGGGTGGCGGACGCGGCCAGCGGAGCCCCCGTCGCCGGCGCGGAGATCGAATTTTTTGGTTATCGGACGATCTATCTGGATCGGAAAAACCCGCTCGCCCGCCGGATGGAAGTCCGCACCACGGCCTTCAACCGCAACACCGATGCCGATGGCAAAACCCTGCTCAAGCCCGGCGACTGGGACGAACAGCATCAATGGCTCACCCTCGCCCGCAAAAAAGACCGCGCCACCGCCTTCTTCGGCTTCCGCCCCTTCAGCGTGGACAGCCCGCAGTTTGAAAACGGTAATCGCGACCTCACCTACGGCATCACCGATCGCCCGCTCTACAAACCCGGCGACACCGCCCACCTGAAGTTTTTCCTCCGCAACGTCGGCTACTCCGAACCCGAGGAGTCCCGGTGGGCGCATCAAACCGGCCAACTCACGGTCATGAACGGGCGCGGCGAGGAAGTCCTCAAAATCGAAAACCTCAAAACCGACGCGCTCGGCGCCGTGGAAACCGAATTCATCATCCCGAAGGACGCGGGACTCGGCGTCTGGCAGGCGGGCTATCAGATCGTGGACCGCATCTCGGCCCTCGTCAGTTTCAGCGTCGAGGAATACCGCAAGCCGGAATTCGAGGTCAAAGTCGAAGCCCCCGCGGAAGCCGTTAGGCTCGGCGGCAAATTCACCGTCACCGTCAGGGCGAACTACTTCCACGGCTCGCCCGTTAGAAAAGCGGACGTCGAGATCATCGTGAAGCGCGGATCGATCAGTGAGCGCTGGTTTCCGATCGGCCGCTGGGACTGGCTCTACGGCCCCGGCACCTGGTGGACCGGCAGCGAGGCCTCCTGGCATCCCACCTGGAAAAACTGGGGCTGCATTCCGCCGTTGCCGCCGTGGTGGCAGGGCGAGCGTTGGACACCCGATGAACTGGTTCTCAAAACCAAAGTGGCCATCGGCGACGATGGCAGCGCCAAGTTGGAAATCGACACCGCCACCGCCAAGGCCATCCACGGCGACCTCGATGCGAAATACACCATCGAGGCCCGCGTCGTGGATGCCTCCCGCCGCGAGGAACGCGGCAGCGGCACCGTGATCGCCGCGCGCAAGCCTTTCGAAGTCGTCGTCTGGACCAACCGCGGCCACACCCTCGCCGGCGAGCCGGTCGAGGCCACTATCTCCGCCGCCACCCTCGCCGGGAAACCGGTCATCGCCGCGAAAGGCTCCTTGAAACTCTATCAACTCACGCCCAGCGAAAACGGCAGGATCGATGAAAAGGAAATCCAATCCTGGCCCATCGAAACCGACGGGGAAGGCGAGTTCCGCCAGAATTTCGCCACGCCCGCCACCGGCCAATACCGCCTCGCCGCCAGCCTGTCGTTCAAGGACGGCGAAGCCGCCGAGGGCGCGACCATTCTCAACGTCCACGGCCCCGGCCGCAGCGATCCCGCCGATTGGAAATTCGGCCCGCTCGAACTCGTGCCCGACAAAGCCACCTACGCCCCCGGGGAAATTCTGAAACTCCGCGTCAACAGCGATCAGAACAACGCCCATGTCTGGCTTTTCCTCCACATCGCCGGTTCCAGCGGCCGCGAGGCGCGCCGCATCCAGCTCGATGGCAAAAGCCTCGAAGTGGAGGTGCCGCTGGACCTGAGGGACATGCCTAACATGTTTATCGAAGGCGTCACCGTCCACGGCGCGAAAATTCACCAGGCAGTCCGGCAAATCCTGCTGCCACCTGTTAGCAAGCTGATCGAAGTCACCCTCGCGCCGGCCAAAGATCGCGTGAAACCCCGCGAAACTTCCGCGTTGCGGGTCACCCTGCGCGATTCCGACGGCAAACCCGTC
>JBIPMR010000597.1:0-3412 GCA_044369025.1 Luteolibacter sp. | reverse complement strand
CCGGTAGCCATCGCGGGTGGCGCAGAGCACCGGAAAGGCGCTGCCGTCCGGCAGTTCCAGCATGCTGCCGACGAGCGCCCGGATGCCGCATTCCACGGCGGCGTGGTGGGCGCGCGCGGAACCGTAGAAGCCCTTGCGATCGGCGATGGCGATGGATTCATAGCCGAGACGGGCCGCCTGGCGGATCAGGGTTTCCGGCTGGCTGGCGCCTTCGAGAAAGGAAAACGCCGACCGTGCGTGGAGTTCGTGGAACGGCGTTTTCACTGATAGATTCCCTCCAGCTGCCAGCGGTCCGGCGTTTGAAAAACCAGCCGCAACAACTGGCGGCTGGCGACCTGAACATCCCATTCGAGCCGCTGCCAGGAGCCGGCGGCTTCCCACCACGCGCCGGACGCGGGATAGGGGCCGCGGGCGTCGATGATCCGCCCGGGAAACGGTCCCGTTAGCAAGGCGAGCGGCAGCGGATGGCCGCCGCGCGATTCGTGGGCGACGGCGATTTCGCGCGGCGGGCGGTAGCGGTGGAGCGGCAGCGGGCAGGCCGGCTGCGGCGGATTTTCCGCGATGGAAACCGGTGGTCCGGCGGCGGGCCGGAGCGTGAAGGCGTCGGGCGCATGGCTCGCGGGCGGCACCGGAATGCCGACCCGGCCGGGGCCTAACAACGCCTCCAGCCGGGCGAGCGTTTCCGCCCAGCGTTCCGGCTGCGGCAGTTGGCGGCCGAACCATTCGCGCTGGCTGGCACTGGCGAAAGTGGTTTCCGCGTCGAGTTCGAGCGCGGTGATGGCGGCGTCGAGTTGCAGCGAATCGAGCCATGTTTGCAGCGGGGCGAGCATGCCCTCGACGGTGTTTTGCGGCTCGGGCAGGCGGATGCGGCGCGGCACTTCCGCGCCGGTTTCGAGGATCAGCCGGAGATCGAGGCAGGCGGCGGCCAGATGCCGCGCGGCGAGGCGTCCGCTGAGGGTGTGGAGCAGGCGCTTGAGGGTGAAGACGAGTGGTTCCAGCGAAATGATGGGATCCTCGAAATCGATTTTCTGGACCAGCGATTCCGGCGGGCGGTGGAGGCGGAGCAGGCGGCAGGTTTTCCCGTGGAGCAGGTCGTGCCAGCGTCCGGCTTGCGGCCCGAGGCGCTCGGTGAGCGCCTGCCGGGGCAGCGCCATGAACTCGCCGAGGGTTTTGAGCCCCCACATTTCCAGCAGCTCTAACGGGGCGGCAGCGGTGGCGAGGGTGTGGAGCAAATCCAGCGGGGCCGAGACCAGATCGCCGGCTTGCAAGTCACGGCCCTGGGTGAGTTCGTGGCGGGCGGCGAGGCCTGCCAGATCCGGCGTGGAGGCGCGGGCATGCCAGATTTCCGCCTCTGCCAGATAGAGCGAGGTCAGCGGGGTTTTCGGCGGCAGATCGAGGATCAGCAGATCGGCCCGGGTGATTTCGAAATCCGGGGTCAGGGATTCGGCGAGTTCGATCAGCTCGGCTAACAACCCGGCTTCGGCTTGCGGATCGCGTGGCAGCACGCGCAGGTCCGGGCAGCGGACGAGCGCGCGGTTGAGCGGCCAACCGGGGCGGATCCCGGCGAGGCGCGCGGCGCGGTTGAGCGAGGCGAGCGGGAGTTTCCCCTTCGGGTCATCGGTCACTCCGGCGGCGAGAATGGCGCAGGGCTGCCCGAGCAAATCGGCGCGCCCGCGCACGGCGGCGGCGGCCGGGAAATCCGGCAGATGGAGGGCGGCAAACATGGTCAGCTCACGCGATGCAGTCGCTCTCCGGTGACGCGCAGCCGCTGCCGCAGTTCCGCCCGCGGGCAATCGAAGTCGCGCAGTGAAAGCTCCGCCGTGAGCTGCCAGCGGCGGGCGGCGCAGGGGACGATCGGAAATGCCGTGATGACCACCAACCGCCCGCCGTTGCCCTCGACGGTTTGCCGCAGCCGCCACCACGAGGACGCCGGAAATGCCAGCAGCTCCTTGCGCGCCAGCCCGGTGGCATCGAGCAGCAAAAACGGGACATTGCCATCCCGCGCGAGAAGGTCCGCCGTTTTGAGCATTTCCAGCGCCGCCTGGCATCGAACCCACAGCACCCGCGAGCAGGCGGCGGCGGTGAATGACGCGGGATCGAATGAATCCGCGCCATCGATCAGCACCAATTCCGGATGCGGACTGCCTTCCTCCGAATCCCCGAGCAAGCCGGCCACCACCAGCCCGACGCCCGACACCGGCCCCGCCGAAACCACTTCGGAAATGGCTCCCGCCGGGAACGTCTGCGGCGAAAACAAATCGCCAAGCTCCGGATCCTGCGCCACTTCGGCACGCATGCCGTGCGCCTGGGGAAATTTTTCCCGCAGTTGACGACGCAGGGTTTCGATGGAGGATGGAGGCACGCGGAAAAATTGCATGCGCGCTTCGATTGTTCAAGCGAACAGTTTTTATAACATTCCCATTCCCCGCTTGCGGAGCCCGGACATCCGGCCTAAGGCTGCGGCGTGTCCCACTTGGACGATCTGACTCACGCCTGGCTACGCCGGACGGTGACCCATCCCGACTTCGCCGCTCGCCTGGCCCCTTTGGCCAAAGGCAAACGGGAGGTCGTGCTTGACCACTCGGCGGAGGCGTCGCACGCGTTTCTAGCAGCCGTGGTGGCGCAGGCGGCGAAGGATCATGGCAAAACCCGGCTGTGGCTGATTTCCGACATGCCGCGCCACCGCGAGCGGCTGGCGGCCGAGCTGGAACTCTGGGGCGTGACCGGGCTGGTGCTGCCGGACGGGCCGGTGGAGACGGGCGACGGCACGATCGCCGATCCGGAGTCGGCGGCGGAGTGGTTTTCGGTGTTGGAAATCCTCGCCCGCGCGGAAAGCTGCGTGATCATCTGTGGCAGCGATGCGTTCGCGGGGAAAGCCCCCTCGCCCGCCGCCTTGCGCGCAAGCCGGACGCCGTTGAAACCCGGCACCGCGCTCGATCCCGCGCAGCTCGCGAAATCGCTCTCGGACCATGGCTACGAACGCGTGCCGACGGTCGCCTCGCGCGGCCAATTCGCGGTGCGCGGCGGGATCCTCGATTTGTTCGCCTGGCAGGCCGCCAAGCCGCTGCGGCTGGAGTTTTTCGACACCGATCTGGAATCGATCCGCGAGTTCGACCTGGATTCGCAGGCATCGACGCAAAAATTGTCAGAAGCGGACCTGCTGCTGGCGGAGCCGTCCACCGAAGGCACCGTGGCGGACTACCGGCGGAAAACCGACCTGATCGTTTCCTTCAACGCCGGGATCGCCAAACCGGATGTGAGAATCCTGGAGGACGCGGCGGAATACAACAGCGAGGAGGATTTCACGCTCGCCTGCTTCGGCAGCCCGCTGGGGCACTTCGAGGCGGGGGACTTCGTGCTGGAAGAATCGCGGCGGGAGAATTTTTTCCGCCAGCTCAACGATTGGAAGCGG